>JAUHWK010000344.1 GCA_030424555.1 bacterium
GCTGTCGTCGGGGGAGGCGCTGGTCGAGGGCATGATGCTCGCGATCAAGGACGACGGGTCGCGCGAGATGTACCGCGGCGTGACCCCGGTCCAGGGCGAGCACGTGGCGGATGCCCTGCAGCGCCACCTGTCGACCTCCGACCAGCTCGCGGCCCGTGTCCGCATTCAGGTCGAGGACGGCGTGGCCCGGGGCCTGCTGGTGGAGGCGCTTCCGACCTCGGCGGACCAGGCGGCGCTCACGACCGAGCGGGCACTGCCGGCCTGGGCGGATGGGCCGCTGGGCGCGGTGGAGGCGGCGATGGCGCACGGGACGCTCGACGGGGTGACGTGGCAGGTGGTCGACGATCAGCCCGTGGCGTTCCGGTGCGTGTGCAGCCACGACCGGGTCGAGACCATGCTCCTGGGCCTGGGCGCGGAGGAGCTGTCCGACATGCTTCACACCGACGGCGAGGCCAGCATCACCTGCGAGTTCTGCCAGGAGCGGTATGCGTTCGACGGGGACGCCCTGCGGGACCTGCTCGACACGCTGCGGCTGCTCGACGCCGCGCCCAGCGATCCCGGGGAAGCCTGAGGACCGCGGTGGCGTCGCGCCCCAGGCGCTCAGCCTAGGCCCACCAGGTACACCTCGGCCGGGGTGAGGGCGGCGAGGACGGTGCCGCGGGCGGTGTCGACGAACACGGCCCAGGACGCCCCCTGCTCGTCGCGCAGGTGGGCGGCGTGAAACGACCGGGGGGGAAGCCGGCGGGCGGCGTCGAGCAGCATGTCGGCGGTGGCGAGCGCGGCCGCGTCGTGGGCCACGACCGCCCGGGTGCGCAGGGCGGTCCACACGCCGCGGAACGCCTCGCGC
Source organism: bacterium (assembly GCA_030424555.1). Classification (GTDB taxonomy): domain Bacteria; phylum Myxococcota_A; class UBA796; order UBA796; genus JAUHWK01. Next base: position 848 of record JAUHWK010000344.1, read on the forward strand.
TTGGCGATCGCGTGGGTGGACTCGACGCGCCAGGCGGGCATCCGCTTCGTGAGCAGCTCCCCTGCGCTGGTGATCGCGGGTGCGGGCCGGGCAGGAGCTGGGGGCTCGGGGGTCGGCGTGGGGGCCGGGGCCGAGGTCGTGGCTGCCTTGGAGGGCGCGGCCTTGGCCTTGACCGCCCGAGGGGCCTTGGCCTTGGCCTTCGGCGGCGCGGAGGGGGTTGCCGGTGTGGCCTGGGGCGGGGCGCTGGCAGGCTCGCTCGGCGACGGGGTGGACCCGCGGGCGGCCGCCAGCGCCTCGGCGGCGGTGGGCTTGCGCCGGGGACCGCGGGCGGCGAGGTCTCGGGACCGGCGTGCGACCGGGTCCTGGCCAGGGCTGTCCGTACCCGACGGCCGGCTGCTCACAGGGCCTCCATGGAGGGGGTCGGGGTGGCTATACCCGGGGTCCGGGAGGCCCGGGATGCATCCACCGGTCGAGATCCTGTCGATCCGTCACGGACGAACCCCTCACAACGCCTCGGGCCGGTTCGTCGGGATCACCGACAGCCCACTGGATGCGGTGGGGCGCCAGCAGGCTGCGGCCCTACACCGCCGGCTGCGCGCCCATCGGGTGGATGGGGTGGTGTCGTCTCCGCTGGCGCGGGCCTGGGCGACGGCGTCGCGGCCGGGTGTGCCTGTCCGAATCGTCCCCGCCCTGCGGGAGATGCACCAGGGAGCCTTCGAGGGGCGCCTGCTGGCGGACGTGCTGGGGGAGCACCGGGCGTTCTTTGGCCGCTGGCGCGACGACCCGACGGGCCTGGTCGTGCCGGGTGGGGAGTCGCTGGATGCCGTGCGGGACCGGTCGCTCGCGGCGCTGGTCTCGGTGGCGCGGCGTGCCCGTGCTGGACAGCGGATCCTGGCGGTCAGCCACCAGCTGGTGATCGCGTCGGTGGCCTGTACCCTGGACGGACACCCCCTGCGCCGCTGGCATCGGTACCGCAGCGACCATGTCGGCGGGTGGCGGCTGTGGTGGGATGGCGCGCAGCTGCACCTGGGCGGACGGATCGCGGGCGCCCCGGGCTCGCCCACCGGCTGACGCCCGCGTCCGGTCTGGTCCCGTCGGGTCCGGTCGGGGAGGCGGCACAGCGCGCGGCGGGTGGGATCGCGCGGGGGCGTGGGACGATCCCCTAGAGATCCAGGTCCCCACCCGGGTCGGACGCTCGGAGCCGGGCGAGGCGATCCGCGGTGCCGTCGTCGGTGCTGGGGGTGGCGGCGAGCGTGATCGCGTCGCCCTCGGACGCCGTCGCAGGAAGCCAGGCCCGGGGGACCTCGACGGCCTCGCCCTCGTCGTCGAGGAGCACGGCGACCGAGCCTTCGATCCGGTCGAGCACGATCCGGCGTGGGGGGGAGGTCGCGGTCATGGGGCCTCCTCCCCACCGGTCGGGGACGGGGTGGAGGATGGGGTGGGGACAGGCGCGGTGGCGGGTGGGGAGGCCGCGGCGGGCAGGCTGGCTCCGAAGCGGTCGATGGATCCAGTGGTGACCTGGACCGCGGCGCCGTCGCTCACCAGCCGGACCTGGCCCATGGTGTCGGTGCGGTACACGGTGGCGCCCGCGGCCTCGAGTCGGGCGAGCGCGTCGGGACCGGGGTGGTCGTACTTGTTGCCGCGGCCACACGAGATCACGGCGATCTCGGGCTTGATCGCGGTGAGGAACGGGGTCGTGCTGCTGTGGTCGCTGCCGTGGTGAGGCACCTTGAGCACCTCGACGTCCGGGACGCCCTGGGCGACCAGCCAGGCCTCGGTGGGCTCCTCGGCGTCGCCGGTGAGCAGGATGTCGACGGTTCCGTGCCGCAGCCACAGCACGACGCTGTTGCTGTTGTGGTCGGACCGGGTGTCGGTGAACGGGCGGGCAGGGGGCGCGAGCACGGTGAGCACCACATCGTCCCCCAGCGTGATCTCGCGTCCAGGATCGGCCGCCACATAGGTGACCCGACGGTCATCGACCGCGCGCATCAGGTCCCGGTAGGTGGCGGTGGTGTGGGGCTGGCCGTTGTCCATGTAGAACCGCGTGTCCACCGCCTCGATCACCGCCTGCATCCCGCCGATGTGGTCCGCGTGGGCGTGGCTCGCGACCGCGAGATCGAGACGACGGACCCCGAGCCGCTCGAGCTGGTCGACGATGGCACGGCCGGGGCCGGCGTCGACCAGGACCGCGCGGCCGTCGGCCCGGACCAGGATCGCGTCGCCCTGGCCGATGTCGAGCACGTCGACCACGAGGGGACCGGCGAGCGCGGGAAGCGCGCCGAGCCACACCGCGCACAGCGCGAGCACCATCCGCCACGTCGCCTGGAGCCCAGGTGCGCCGCGGGGGCCCATGCCGTCCTCCTGGAATGCGGGTTCAGGCGGGGGCTGCGGGGGAGACGGCGGGTGGGGGTGAGGCCGCGGACCCGAGGGTCACGCCTCAGCAGGAGCCCCGCGCCGGTGGGCGGGGGACCCCTGAGGGGGGCTCAGTTGGCCGCGGGCAGGGCGGTCCAGAAGATGGAGCGCGGGCCGAAGTCGTAGGAGGCGCCGTACCAGTCGGCGCCGACCTTCACGACCTCGTTGTGGAAGCCGACCGCGCTGGTCTCGCCGCCGAGGATGACGCGGGTCCAGGTGCTGGTGCCGGACGCCTTGACGGCCATGCGCATGTCGTTGGTCTGGCCATCGAAGTACACGACCTGGACGGTGCCGCCACGGAGGAACAGCTCGGAGTCGGCCCCGACGAACTCACCGGCGTCGACCACCTCGGTGGACCAGGTGCCGTTGCCGTCGCGCGTGGCGACGACGAGGTCCTGGTTGCCGACGTCGTGGTAGCTGACGAACAGGTCGCTGCCGTTGACGAGCAGGCTGGGCCAGGCGCCGACGTTGCGGGAGCCATCTGGGGCGGCCGGGGCCACGCGGCTGACGGACCAGGTGGCGCCGCCGTCGGTGGACTCGGCGAGACGCAGCGAGCCCTCCGCCTTGTCGTGGAAGGCCAGGTAGAGGTTGTTGCCGTCGGCCAGCAGGCGGGTGTGCTCGCCGGCGTCGCCCTCGCGGACGAGCTCGCCGCCATCGGAGTCGCCAGAGGAGAAGGCGAACGGGGCGCCCTCGTACACGGTCTGGACGGACCAGCCGTACTGGCCCTCGGCGTCGAAGCCGGGGTCGGCGGTGAGCTTGGCGACCTTGAGATCCCCGTTGAGCTCGTCGTGGTAGCTGACGACGGGCAGGCCATCGGACGGAATGGCGAGGCTCGCCCAGGTGCCGACGCCCGGGCCGACGTCGATGTCGCCCTTGACCCACACGCGGGGCTGCTCGACGTTGAGCGAGCCGCTGAGGCGACGGGCGAACTTGAGCTTGCCGCCGGTGGCGTTGTAGCTGGCGATCCAGACGGTGCCGTCGGGGCCGACCTTCATCGACGCGTACTTGCCGATGTCGCCGGAGTCGAGACCGTTGCTGGGGTCCTGGTAGCCGTCGACCTGCTCGTAGAACCAGCTCACGCCGCCGTCGGCGTCGACCGTGCCGACTCCGAAGCCGAGCGCGCCGATCTCGCGGTCGTAGTAGGCCATGACGGGCTGGGTGCCGTCGGGCGAGACGTCCATGCTGAGCCAGGAGCCGTGGTCGGGCGGCGCAGGGTCGGACTCGTCGGGATCCAGCGAGCGAATCTCGGTGAGCTCGGTGCTGCAGCCCGCGAGCACCAGGGCCGACAGCACCGCGATGGACGCGGAGCCGGACAGGGACAGGGATCGCAGGGGCGTGACAGCCATGGTCGTCTCCAGCAAACGG
>JAUHWK010000345.1 GCA_030424555.1 bacterium
CCTGGGGCGCACGTGAGCCGGCCCGACGTGTCGGTGGTCGTGCCCGTCTACATGGGTGCGCTGTGCCTTGAGGAACTGGTCGCGCGGCAAGCGGCGACCCTGGACGGGATGGGGGTGTCCTGGGAGATCGTGCTGGTCGACGACCGGAGCCCGGATCCTTCCTGGGCTGGCATCAAGGCCCTGGCTGCGGCCGATCCCCGGGTCGTCGGCGTGCGCCTGTCTCGCAACTTTGGTCAGATGCGGGCGATCGGGGCCGGGCTGGCCCATGCCCGCGGCGACCGGGTGTTCGTGATGGACTGCGATCTCCAGGACCGCCCCGAGCACATGCCCCGGCTCGCCGCGTTGGCCGAGGAGGAGGGCGCGGACATCGTGTTCGTGTGCCGGGTGGTCCGACGGGAGGGGTTGTTCAAGCGCTTCACGGCCTGGGGCTACTACAAGGTCCTGCGCTTTCTCTCGCCGGGGTACCTGCGTCCCGGGATGGCCACCTACAGCCTGCTCACCCGCGATGTGGTCCGGGCCTATGTCCGCGTCGCCGATGAGCACGCCCACTACCTGTCGGTGCTGCACTGGCTCGGCTACCGCTCGACCGTGCTCGAGCTGGCCCAGGACCCGCGGGCTGCAGAGGGCTCGACCTCGTACAACCTGCGCAAGCTGATCATCCACGCGCTCAACGGCATCGTCAGTCAGTCCAACCGGCTGCTGTACGTGAGCACGGCCATCGGCTTCCTGTTTGCGCTGGCGGCCGTGGTGCAGATCGTGGTGCTGGTGTACCGCGCCCTGTTCGTCGGCATCGGCGTCGAGGGCTGGGCCAGCGTGATGGTCGCGATCTGGATGGTGGGGGCCGCCGTCCTGCTCAGCCTGGGCGTGCTCGCGCTGTACCTGGAGCGCGTGGTGGACCGGTCCCGGATGCGGCCGCTGTTCGTCGTCGACCAACTCCTGAATGGCGAGGAGGCCACGACGGACGGGCCGCGCGTTGTCCGGTGAGCCGGGTCGGATGACGCGCCGGTGGGCGTCGTGGGCCATCGCGTCCTTGCTGTTCGCGGCGAGCGTGGCATGGCTCGCGCGGGTGGTCGATCCGGCGGGCATCGCCGCCGTGTGGCGCTCGGCGAACCTCGGCCTGCTGCTCGGGGGCTCGATCGGGACCCACTTGGTCTACTGGGGGTGCCGGGCGTCGCGCTGGTCCGTCGTGCTCCGGGCCACCGGACACCCCGAGGCGTCCCCTCGGGTGGTGTACCCGGCCGTGGCGGTGTCCTTGGCCGTCGCGAACGTGACCCCGGGTCAGGTGGGCGAGGCGCTCAAGGTCGAGCTGCTCCGTCGCCGCATGCCGCTGGGACGGGGCATCGGGTACGGCGGGGTGCTCGTCGAGCGCGTCGCGGATGCGGCGGTCCTGCTGGCGCTGGGTGGGGTCGGGACCGTCGGGGCGGGCCTCGCAGGGCGGGTTCCGCTCGGGTCACTGGTGGCGCTGCTGGTAGGGCTGGGCCTCGTCGCGGCCTTCGCGGTCTGGGCCGTGGCGCGCTGGGTCCCGGCCGCCCACGCGCTGGCCGTTCGGTTGGGGGCGTCGTTGTCGGGGCCAGGGGACGTCGCCCGCATCCTCGTGTGGACGGTTCTGGGCTGGCTGACGATCGCGGCGATGCATGGGCTGTCGTACGCGGCGGTTGGCCTGTGGCTGGATCCGTTCCAGGTGCTGGCGGTGCTGTCGCTGGGAACCTTCGCCAACCTGTTGAGCATGGTGCCCGCCGGGCTGGGGGTCGCGGACGTCGCCACCATCGAGCTGCTGCGGGGGTTCGGCGCGGATCCCGCGGTCGCGCAGGCGGGGGCGCTGGCGATTCGGGTGAACGTGGTCGTCGCCCTCGGACTGGCGGGGCTGCAGCATGCGATCGCCGGCCGCTCGGCACCCTCGACGGCGGATTGACGCTGGTGGCGATGCGGGAGTAGGTCCCCGGGGCGGTGATCCCGACGGGTTGCGGCGTGGAGGTCCGATGCACAAACAGGTCCTGGTGACCGGTGGCATGGGCTTCATCGGATCCAACTTCATCCGGTTGTTGGCGTCCACCCGTCCCGACTGGACCGTGGTCGACCTCGACGCGCTCACCTACGCGGGCAACCCGGCCAACCTCGAGGGCCTGCCCGACGGGTTCGACCACCGCTTCGAGCATGGCGACATCACCGACGGCGCCGTGCTCGACCGGCTGTTTGGGGCGTACACGTTCGACGCGGTGGTGAACTTCGCCGCCGAGAGCCACGTCGACCGAAGCCTCCTGGGGCCCGAGGCCTTCGTCCACACCAACATCGTGGGCACGGTGCGCTTGCTGGAGCGGGTGCGCGCCCACCCCACCACGCGCTTCGTCCAGGTCTCCACCGACGAGGTCTACGGCTCGCTCGGCAGCGAGGGCGTGTTCACCGAGACCACCCCGCTGGACCCCTCCTCGCCCTACTCGTCGAGCAAGGCCTCCGCGGACTTGATGGTCGGTGCGTGGGCGCATTCCTGGGGTCTCGACACCGTGATCACGCGGTGCTCCAACAACTACGGTCCCTACCAGTTCCCCGAGAAGCTCATCCCGTTGATGATCCTCCAGGCCCGCGAGGACAAGCCGCTCCCGGTGTACGGCGACGGGCGGAACGTCCGCGACTGGATCCACGTCGAGGATCACTGCATCGGCGTGCTCGCGGCCCTGGAGCGGGGACGATCGGGCGAGGTGTACCACTTCGGTGGGGCGTCCGAGCGGACCAACCTCGACGTGGTCCAAGCGATCGCGGATCGTGTGGCGGGGCACCGAGACGGCATCACCTTCGTCGCCGACCGGCCGGGGCACGACCTGCGGTACGCGATGGCGTTCGACAAGGCGGAGTCCGAGCTGGGGTGGACCCCGTCGCGCACGTTCGAGGACGGCCTGGACGACACGATCGCCTGGTACCTGTCGCACGAGCGTTGGTGGCAGGCGGTGTTGTCTGGCCGCTATCGGCAGGACCACGCCCGGCTGTACGACGGGCGACTCCCCACCTCTCCTTCGGGACAGGCCATGGGACCGGAGGACACGTGAAGGGCATCATCCTCGCCGGCGGACGGGGCACGCGGCTGCATCCGCTGACCAAGGTCACCAACAAGCACCTGCTCCCCGTGGGGCGGGAGCCGATGCTCCTCAACCCCGTGCGCCGCATGGTCGAGGTGGGGATCACCGACATCCTGGTGATCACCTCCACCGAGCACATGGGCTCGATCGTCAACCTCCTCGGCAGCGGGGCCGAGTACGGGTGCGCGTTCACCTACCGGGTGCAGGAGAGCGCGCTGGGGATCGCCGATGCGCTCAAGCTCGGAGAGACCTTCGCCTCTGGGGAGCGCATCCTGGTCATCCTCGGCGACAACATCACCAACGGCAGCCTGGCGGAGCACGTCGAGCACTTCCAGTCGAGGGCGATGGTTCTGCTCAAGCAGGTGGGGGACCCGGAGCGCTACGGGGTCGCCGCGATCGACGAGCGGCAGATCCTCGCGATCGAGGAGAAGCCCGCCAAGCCGCAGAGCGACTACGCGGTGATCGGCTTCTACATGTACGACGCGCAGGTGTGGGACATCTTGCGGGACACCCCGATGTCGGCGCGCGGCGAGTACGAGATCACCCACGTCAACAACGTCTACATCGACCGGGGTGAGCTCACCTACGGCATCCTCGAGGCGGACTGGACCGACGCGGGCACGTTCGAGTCCTGGCAGTACGCCAACCGGATGCTGACCGAGGGTGAGGCCCCGTGACCGACCGCCACGTCCCGTTCAACCTACCGTATCTGGCGGGTCGCGAGCTCGAGTACATGGCGGAGTGTGCGCACTCCTCGCGCATCTCCGGCGACGGCCCGTTCACCGCAAAGGCGACCGCGGCGCTGTCGTCGGTGCTGGGTGGGGCCCGCTGCTTCCTCACCACCTCGTGCACCCACGCGCTGGAGCTGGCCGCCCTGATGCTGCGGGTGGGACCGGACGACGAGGTGATCCTCCCCGCGTTCACGTTCGTCAGCACGGCCAACGCCGTCGCCTTGTTCGGCGCCAAGCCGGTGTTCGTCGACATCGATCCGGACACGCTCAACCTCGATCCCGCCAAGGTCGAGGCGGCGATCACGCCGCGCACCAAGGCGATCTTCCTGGTGCACTACGCGGGCGTCGCGTGCGACATGGACGCGTTCCTCGCCCTGTCCGAGCGCACCGGGATCCCGCTCGTGGAGGATGCAGCCCACGCGATCGGGGCGACCTGGCGGGGCCGACCGCTCGGCACGCTGGGGCGGTTTGCCACCTTCAGCTTCCACGAGACGAAGAACATCGCCTGTGGCGAGGGCGGTGCGTTGGTCGTGCGCGACGAGGCCGACATCCAGCGGGCGGAGATCCTGCGGGAGAAGGGCACGAACCGTCGGGCCTTCTACCGGGGGGACGTCGACAAGTACACCTGGGTGGACGTGGGCTCGTCGTGGCTCATGGCCGACCTGCTGGCGGCCTTCCTTCTCGGCCAGCTGGAGGAGATCGAGGCGATCAACGCGGGGCGCGTGGCCCGCTACCACCGCTACCGGGAGGCCCTGGCCGATCTGGAGGACGCGGGCCGCATCGTGCTGCCCACCGTCCCCGAGTACGCCGGCCTCAAC
>JAUHWK010000346.1 GCA_030424555.1 bacterium
ACACGATCGCCCCCAATGTCCTCGAGATCCCCGAGAACGGGATCGACGACGACTGCAACCCAGCGACCCCGGTCGGCCGGGACGAGTAGGGCGGGGTGCAGGGCCTGGTGGGAAGCCGTCGGCCCGACCCCTCCTGCCCGCCCTGACCTGCGCGGGGCGGACGGTTACCGGGCGGGGCCTTCGCTCGCCGACGCGTGGCGGCTGAGGGCGTTGGAGGTTCCGTGCACGTCCTCGACACGCTCAAGGCGCGTGGTTTCATCGAGCAGTCGTCCGATCCGGAGGGCCTGCGGGCGGCGATGGATGCCGGGCCGATCGCCTTCTACGTCGGGTTCGACCCCACCGGGCCCTCGCTGCACGTCGGCCACCTCCTCCCCGCGCTGATGGCGTGGCACCTCCAGCAGGCGGGCCACACGGCGATCGCCCTGTTTGGCGGCGGCACCGGCATGGTCGGCGACCCCTCCGGCAAGACCGAGGCGCGCCAGCTGCTGATGGAGCAGACCATCCGGGACAACCTGGCCCGTCAGCGGGACCAGATCGGCCGCTTCCTCACCCTGGATGGCGAGCGCGGCAAGACCGTCGACAACGCCGAGTGGCTGATGGGCCTCGAGTACATCCCGTTCCTGCGGGAGATCGGCAGCGTGTTCAGCGTCAACCGGATGCTGGCGGCCGAGGGGTACAAGCAGCGCCTGGAGAAGGGCCTGAGCTTCCTTGAGTTCAACTACCAGCTGCTCCAGGCCTACGACTTCCTGGAGCTGCACCGCCGCGAGGGCGTGGTGCTGCAGATCGGCGGCAACGACCAGTGGGGCAATCTCGTCGCCGGCATCGACCTCGTGCGCCGCAAGGAGCAGCACACGGTGTACGCGATGACCCTGCCGCTGCTCACCACCGCCACGGGCGCCAAGATGGGCAAGACCGCGTCGGGTGCGGTGTGGCTCGACGGCGAGATGATGCCGCCGTTCGACTTCTACCAGTACTGGATCAACGTCGACGATCGCGATGTCGGGCGCTTCCTCAAGCTGTTCACCACCTTGCCGCTGGACGAGTGTGCGCGGCTCGGGGCGCTCACGGGGCCTGAGGTGCGCACCGCCAAGGCCGTGCTCGCCCGTGAAGTCACCACCCTGGTCCACGGCGCCGAGGCTGCCGCCGAAGCGCAGCGTGCAGCCCAGGCGATGACCTCCGCCACCGTCAGCGACGACCTGCCCACCTGGGCCATCCCAGAGTCGCTGCTGTCCGAGGCGCCCGCGTGGTTCGTGGTGGTGGCCGAGGCGGGCCTGGCCAAGAGCCGCTCCGAGGCGCGCCGCCTGATGCAAGGCGGGGGCGTCAAGCTCGACGGCGAGGCGCTCACCGACCTCGACGCCGTGTGTACGGCCGCCGCCCTCGGCGCCGATGGCGTGGTGCTGCGGGTGGGCAAGAAGCGTGCGGCCCGGATCGTGCGCGAGACCGGTGCCGGCGTGTCGCTGTTCACGCGGACCTGAGTCCGCGACCGCGGACTCGACCGCGCCGGGTCCCCGACACCCCGGGACCCCCCAGGTGTCGCTCCCCACGTCGAGGCGTCGGGGGCGCACCAAGGGTGTCCAAGGGGGCGCCACCGCGGCACGCTGCGATGGCGTGACCCGTGGGAGCACCCGGAGCGGAGCGGGCGGTCAGGCCTTGAGCTGGTCCAGGCGCTTGCTCAGCGCGCGGCGCTCGTCCTTGAGGCCGGCCTTCTGCGCCATCGCGACGGCCTTCTCCAGCAGGGGGAGGGCGTCTCCCTGGCGTCCGCCCGCCACATGGACGGCGGCGAGCTGGTCGGCGCTGGCCACGTAGCGGCGGGCGTCCCCCGCCTTCTCGAGCAGGGGCAGGGCCCGGTCGAGCCAGGTCTGGGCGGTGGAGGCGTCGCCCGCGCGGGCTGCGGCGATGCCGCCCGCGTACCAGACCTCACGGGCGAGCGGGTGCTCGCTGCGGCCCTCGACGAAGGACGCGGCCTGCTGGAACAGGGGCAGCGCCTCCTTGGGCTGGTTCTTGGCGAGCAGGAGCGAGCCGAGGCGGTGCAGGTCGAACGGGATCGCGGCCTGCATCTTCTGGCCCTGGCTGATCTGAAGCGCGCGCTGGGCGAGCTGCAAGGCCCCGTCGAGGTTCTTGTTGGACGCCTCGATGCGCGCCAGCAGGTCGGCGGCGGTGCGCTCCCGGGCCGGGGCGTTGATCTGGCGAGCGGCGTTGAACATCCGACCCAGGACCTCGCGGGCCCGTGCGGTGTTGCCGGTGCCGAGCAGGGCCTCGCCGAGGTTGAGCCCGGCGTCGAGGGCGGTGGCGGCCTGGCCGGTCTGGCCCGCGACCGTGTTGGCCTGCTCGAAGTTCTCGACCGCGGCGTCGAGGTCGTTCTTGCGGCGCGCGACCACGCCGCGCACCATGAAGGCCTGCGCGGCGATCTGGGGGGGCACGGTGGGTTGATCCGCGCCCTCGGCGGTGACGGCCGAGACCTCGAGGGCCTTGTCGGCGGCGGCGATCGCGTCGTCGTCTCGGCTGTCGGCCAGCGCGATGCTCGCGAGGTGGAGGTGGGTCTCCGCCTGGCGCGTGGTGTCCTCGAGCTGGGTGAACAGGGTGAGGGCATCGTTGGCGCGATCGCGGGCGCGGTACAGGTCCTGCCGGCGCAGGTCGAGCTTGGAGCCGTTGAGCAGCAGCCAGGCCTGCAGATCGGTGGCCTCGGCCTCGGTGGCCCACGCGGTGATCTCGCCGTGGACGCGGTCGGCCACCCGGGGATCCCCGGACTGGACGAGGTGGTCGAGCAGGCTGGTGCCGACCGTGCGCTTCATGGCGTCGGTCCAGGTGACCTCGTCGAAGTAGCGCATGGCCTCCCAGGACAGGCCCCACACGTCGGCGCTGTCCATGCTCAGGGCGAGGGCGCGCAGGCGGCTGGCGCGGCCGGGGGCCCCGTGGTCGGCGAAGATGCGGGCGGCCCGCTGGACGAACCCGACACCGCGCGGGGCGAGGAAGCGCTCCAGGAACAGCGCCACGTTGCGCGCGACGTTGTCGTCGGACTCGGTGGAGAACCGCGCCAGGACGCTGTCACGGAAGCTGGGCTGGGCGAACCGGTAGATCCAGGTGTTCATGGACTCGTCGCGACGGTCCTCGACGAACAGGTCGCCCATGGCGTCGAGCAGGTCGTCGATGCTGTCGCGGTCGAACCCACCGATCTCGGCGATCAGGCCGGAGGGGAACGCGTGGCCCAGCAGGGCGGCCACGAACGCGACGCGGTCGGCGTCGGCGGCGGTGGCATGGCGCGGCTGGCCGTCGGCGGACGGGGCGTCGGGCACGTCGAGCTCGTCCTCGTCGACCGCCATGGGGGCGATGTCGGCGAGGGTGAGGTCGGCGGGGACCTCGGCGAGCTGGCCGCGGGCGGACAGCACGTCGGCGAGGTTGCTCAGCACGGCGGGGCGCCCCTCGGCGACACGGGCGAGCCCGGCGGCGTCGCCCTCCAGGCCCCGGGAGGCGAGGTGGGCGGCGGTCTCCTCGGCACCCCACGCGGCGAGCGGCACGGCGGTCCAGCCCTGGCCGTCGTCGTCGAGCAGCTCCTGCCAGGCCATCGTGACGGTGGCATCGCGGGCGGGGCCTGCGGGCTCGTCGTGCAGCAGGACCAGGACGCGGTGGCCGTCGCCGATCTCGTTCAGCAGCGTGCGGATGAACTGGGCGGGGAGGACGCTCGGGGCGGTGGCGGCGCCGGGCATGTCGATCACGAGGGGCAGCTTGCGGCTGATCGCGCGGGCCAGCTCGATCAAGGCGATCAGCGGGTTGTCCTGCGTGATGCGCAGCTGGATCTGGCCGGTGGCCTTGTCGGGCTTGGCGTCCTTGAGGGTGTCGACGAAGCCGGTGAACCAGTCCTGGACGCGCTTGGTCTCCGTGGGGAGCGCGCCGTTGAGGATCATCTCGACCTTGCCGCGGAGCAGGACGTCGGACGCGGCCTCGGCGACCAGGGCCCCGAAGGCCCGCATGAGCCAGTTGATGCCGTTGTCCTGATCCGAAACCGGGATGCGCCAGCGGAGGACGTCGTCGGAGCCGCCGCCGACCTCGCGGAGGAAGGTGTCGGCCAGGGCGGCGGACGCGCCGTCGAGCGGTGGGGAGACGATGCGGACGACCTGGGGCGTGCCAACCTTGGCGCGCTCCCAGGCGGCCTGGACGAGGGCGAGATCGGACGGACGCACGACGTACGGCGAGGTTTCCTGGGCCACGGAGGCGCTCCGGATTCGAGGGCAGGGGATGGAGAGTGCAGGGACGCGTCGGACCTTGGCGGGCCCGGGGGTGCGGTGGACCGTCCCGCGGACGGGGCGGACGGGCCCGCGGGGCGCGTCGGAGCACCGGCGGGTATATGGGCGCGTCCTGGGCCACGCAATGCGCCCGGACGCGCCGGGACGGGGTCGGGGCACCCCCCGTCCACTCCCGGTCCAACACCCTGCGCGGAGTCATCGATCATGCACGTCGGACGAGTCTTTTCCACCTTGGTGGCACTCGGCGCCCTGGCGTGCGGCGACGGGGACCTCCCCGGCCATCGGTTCGAGCTCACCCTCACCGGATCCGACGACCAGTGCAGCGACGGCGCCGGGGTCGGGGACGAGGAGCGCTACACCTACCGGGTGGT
>JAUHWK010000347.1 GCA_030424555.1 bacterium
CCGCGCCATCGTGCGGTTCGGGCTCGACCAGCTCAACCACGGCCGCCACGCCCCGGGCCTCACGGCACTCTTGGAGGCGTCCGGCGCCACCCCGGGCAGCATCGACGAGTCCACGATCGGATTCCGGATCGGGCCCCGCATCAACGCCGCCGGTCGCATGGCCCGCGCCACCCACGTGATCGACCTGCTCACCACCCGCGATCCAGGCCACGCCCGCGCCCTCGCGGGTGCCCTCGATGGGTTCAACGCCGACCGGCAAGCGGTCCAGGGGCGCCTGGTCGATGCGGCGCTGGCCCAGATCGGCACCACGCCCAGCGCGTTTCCCGTCGCCGCCGGCCCCGAGTCCGAGGGGTGGCACCGGGGCGTGGTGGGCATCGCCGCCGCCAAGGTGCGCGACGCCCTGCACCGGCCGGTCGCGGTGGCCGCCATCGCCGGAGGCAAGGCCGTCGGCAGCGTGCGCAGCGTGCCTGGCGTCCACGCGGTCGAGGCCCTCGCGTCCGCGTCCGATCTCCTCGAGCGCTTCGGGGGCCACCCCACCGCCGCGGGCTTCACCGTCCCCGAGCGCCACCTCGACGCCCTCCGCGAGCGCCTCGACGCCCACGTCCGCGCCCTCGGCGAGCGGGAGCACGTCGCGGTCCACGAGGTCGACACCACCGTCGAGTCCGCCGCCCTCACCCCGGCGCTGCACGCGGCCCTACGCCAGCTCGCGCCCTTCGGTCAGGGCAACCCCGCCCCCCTGCTCCAGCTCGACGGCGTGCGGCTCGGCGGCGTGCGCGCGTTCGGCAAGACCCGCACCCACCTCAAGGCCACCACGATCGATGGCGTGGGCGTGGAGGTCGTGTGGTGGAAGCAGGCCGAGCACGCCGACGTGCTCGCCTCACGGCCGGTCGATCTGCTGGGACGCCTGGAGGAAGACACCTGGCGCGGCCGCACGACCCTGCGGTTCAACGTGGTCGACGCGCGCTGAGCGTCGCGGCGCCCTGAGCCAACGCGGGACTCCACGACGGCCACAGCACCGCTGGAGATCGCGACCCTCAGGCCCTGGCCGCGCACGGCCCGACGCGATCAGCCGTTCCAGTCGCCCGAGGATCCGTCCAGGGCGACCACGCCCGGATCGCGGTCGCGCAGCATCGCGAACGCCATGTACAGGATCACGAGCACGACACTGGTGACGGACTCGACGATCCGACGCTTGGTGATCTCGCGCTCGACGTCGACCGTTCCACGGCCCGAACCGGCATCCGACGTCTTGTCGACCGGGATGTCACCCATGGGGACCTCCGCACGGCCCGATGGCCGCTCCGCCTCGCTCTAACGGGTTGGCGCGCCCGGGCCACGCGATCCGACGGCCCGGCCTTCGCCCCACCGTCAGGGCGTCTCCGCCTCGCTGGACCCCGTATCCCCGACCGCCGAGATTCCGTCGGCGAACGCCGTCATCGGCAGCGTGGTGAAGTCGTCTGGGACCGGGGGACGGAACACGTCGGGCGCGGCCTCGAGGGGGGTCCACGCCTTGTATCGGAGGTCGATCGTGAGCTCGACGCTGGGCACGAACACGGTGACGCGGGTGGGAAGCCCCGGTCCCGTCTCCCCCTCCTCGAACGGACCGTACTCGGCCTCCACCATCCGCGTGCCCTTGGCGTCGTCGACCTCGACCCGCGTCGGGGTGCCGAGGCCCGGATCCACCCAGGTGGTGATCGTCGCGCCATCCTGACGGCGGAACAGCATCCGCGACAGCGCGCCGTCGCGCCGGGTGCGGACGTGCTCGTCGGGGGTGACGGGCACGAGGCCGACCAGCACGTCCACGAGATCGTCCACCCCGACGTTGCCCGCGGTCGCGCCCCCGAGCGTGGTCGAGGCGTCCTCCTCCACGAAGGCCTGCTTGTCGCGGTTGTTGAGGAACACCATCCGGGTGCCGTCGGTCGCCAGCGTCAGGATCGGACCGCCCACCGGGTTGAGCACCGTGAGGTAGGCCTGGTCCGGGCGCGACACGACGAGCCCCCCCCCCAGCGGCGGCGCGGCGATGCCCAGCGGCTTGGACCGCAGCTTGATCGAGAACCGCGCCCGCGCGTGGTCGGGGAGGGTCCGGTCTGCCAGGCGCTGCAGCACGACGTCGTCGGCGAGCGCCGGCAGGGCATCGATCCCGCGGTCCTTCTTGCAGGCCGAGGTGGACAGGCTGATCGCGAGGGCGGCGATGAGGGGCGCCCGCCAGGGTGCGGCACGACGGGGACGAAGGGTCAGCGGCACGTCGTGTCCTCCACGGCACCCGCCGTCTTCCGTCCGGGCATCATCGTTCCTTGGGGGCATCGGGCCCGGGCCCCTGGGGAGACCCACGCCGGGCCGCGCCCGTAACCGCCGGGTCCTCCTCGCTCCACGCCCCGCACGACGGGGCCGCATCCGACGCCGCGCGGAGCCGCCCTCGCAGCGCACGCAGGCGATCGTCCGGCGCCCCGCGCGCGGCGGCCTCACACCACGCCGCCCCCGCGGCCTCGACGACACCGAGGTCCGCCCAGGCGCCTGCCCGCACCAACGCCGTCCAGGGATCGCCCGGGTCCAGGGCCTCCAGCTGCTGGAGGGCCGCGCGGGCCTCGGACTCGTCGTCCCAGGCGAGCGCGAGCGAGATCCGTGCCGCCAGCTGCCGCGCCGTCGTCGTCGGGACCCCCACTCCGGCCACCACACCCGACTCCGGGGGAACCCAGCGCGGCGCACAGGCGAGCATCCAGCACCCGAACCAGCCCACAAGCGATAGGCGAAGCCGATGCACGCTGTCCGGCCGCTGGCGCTCGGGACCCTGGCGGGTGCCCTGCTCGGGATCGCGCCCCCCGCCGCGTGGGGTGCGGCCGCCCCCCTTCCGTGGCTCGCAGCGAGCGCGTGTCTGGCGCTGGCCCTCACCGGCGACCGACGCCTCGACGCGGCCAGCGGCCTCGCGTTCGGCCTCGCCTGGTCCGCGCTCGCCCTGCGGACGGCCCCCGGCGTGCTGGCGGCGTGGGGGGTACCGTCGGCCCGCCTCGCTACCCTCGCGGGCGTCGTGGGACAAGCGCTCGGAGCCGGCCTGTTCGTCCCGATCGCCGGCGCGCTGCGGTCCCGGGGCGTGGGCCCGGGTCCGTCCCTGGGCCTGGCCTGGCTCGCCACCGACGCCCTGCGCGTCGTGCTTCAGCCGCTGCCGATCAGCCCCGCGGTGTTCCTGGCCCCCTGGCCGGCCCTGGCCCCCCTCGGGCGGCTGGGCGCCCCCCTGCTCGCCGCGAGCGTGTGGGCGGTGGTGCCGTGCCTGGCGTCCTCCCGCGATCGACGCCTGGGCGGCCTCCTCCTGGCCATGCTGGGGGCGGCGGCCCTGTGGCCCGTCCCCGTCGCCGAAGAGACGGTGCGCGTCGGCCTGGTCCAGCCGGAGGTCGGGGCGTTCGACGGCCGCCGCGCCTCGTTCGACCCCACCCGCAGGGCGCGGGTCCTCACCCTCGCCACCACCGCCGCCGAGGCCGGCGCCACCCTCGTCCTGACGCCAGAGTCCGCGTGGCCGGATCCCCCCGGTCCTCCCGACAGCGCCCGCCGCCGACGCCTCGCCGACGCGTGGCGAGACGTCGCCGCCCCCGTGCTGCTCGGCGTTCCCCGTCACGACGCCGCCACCGGCGCGATGGCGCTGCTGTGGGAGGGCGCGCTCGTGGGCAGGGTGGACAAGCGGATCGCGATGCCGGTCACCGAGGGCGGGGGCGCCGTCCCATCCGACAGCCCCCGAACCCTGTCCGCCCCGACCTCGCCGCCCCTGCGGATCGCCCCGCTCGTGTGTGTGGAGGCGCTCGACGGCCCGACCGTCCGCGGCGCGCTCACCGACGATCCCGACATGCTCGTTCTCGCCGCCAACGACGCCTGGACCGGCACCGGTCCCCTCACCCACTGGCACGACGCCGCTGCGCGCCTCGTTGCCGCCACCGCGGGACGCCCCACCCTCCGGGTCGACAACACGGGCCCCAGCTGGGCCATCACGCCAGACGGCACCGTCCACGCCACGCTGGCCGCCGTCGATGACACCGCCACAGGCCGGTGGACGGTGGTGGACGTGCCGCTGCAGCGGACCCAGGTCGTGGGCGCCTCGCTGGCCCCGTGGACCCAGGGCCTCGGCATGGTGCTCACGCTCGGACTCCTCGCCGGGATTCGGCCGCCCCAACGCGAACGGCCTCCGCCATCGCAGGGATGACGGAGGCCGTGGCGTGGTGCGAACCAGGGGTTGGCATCACGGGACGCGCGCGGTCCTCCGGGAGCCACCGCGGATGATGACGACGGTGTTGCCCTCTTCCTGAGTCTTGCGCGGCGGCGGCTTCTTGTCCGTCTTGGTGACCACGACCTCCGCCTCGACCTGGCGCGTGTAGCGCTCGAGCAGGACGGTGTCGGTGCCGCTGACCTGGGCGTAGTTGACGTCCTGCACGTTGCGCAGCGACAGCGAGATGTTGCCGAGCTCGGAGGCGTACGACAGGTCCTCCGCCTGCTTGGGCGTGACCAGGAAGGTGACGCTCGGGCGCTGCTTGCCGCGGCGGTTGACCATGTCGTCGTTCTCGTTCTGGGCGCGGCTGTTCACACCCAGGACGAACACGGCCTGCAGGA
>JAUHWK010000348.1 GCA_030424555.1 bacterium
GAGCTGTGGATCCGCCGTGGGGACGGCTCGCTGCTGATCGCGGTCGACAAGGTCGCGGGCAAGCCGATGCGGCTGAGCGTCCCCGCCGACACCTACCGGGTGCGGTTGGCGCGCAGTGGCGACCCGTGGATGGCCCAGGTCTCGGTGGAGGAGGGGGCGGTCGCCCCGCTGCGTGCCGAGGCCTTCCTGCCCCTCGAGCAGCTCGCGGACGGGCGCGCGCGGGGCGGACGGGCGGTGGATCCGGTGCCCGTGGTGGAGGGGCCCGAGCCGCCGCCGCCGTCGCCGCCACCCCCGACGATCGTCGCGGAGCACAGCCAGCCCATTCCCGCGGCGTTCCAGGTGTGGCCCGGTGCGGGGGCGTCCCAGCACAAGCCCGTCCACGGCATCGCTGCGTACCTCTTCCACGGCGTCGCGCACGCGCTGCACGGCTCGCAGATGTCGCTGTGGGGCGCCCGGGTGCGGACCGACCTCAAGGGCTCGCAGCTCGCGATGGCGTTCACCAGCGTGGGGGGCGACGCCGAAGGGTTCCAGGGGGCGTTCCTGTTCAACCACGTGCGCGGTGCGCTCACGGGCGTGCAGAGCACGGCGGGCGTCAACGTGATCGGGGGCGCGAGCCCGAACGGGGTGTTCGCGACCCAGCTCGCCCTGGTGGGGAACGTGGCCCAGGGCGGACGCCGGGGTGCTCAGCTGTCGGCGGCGTTCAACGTCAATGGGCGGCACCTGGCGGGCGTGCAGGCGGCGGCGGGGATCAACCTCGTCGGCGGCGATCTGCAGGGCTTGCAGATGTCGGCGCTGGGCAACATCACCCGAGGCAAGGTCACGGGCGTGCAGCTGTCGACGGGCTTCAACGGCTCCGGTGCCCTGGCGGGCGCCCAGATCGCGCCGATCAACGTGGCGGCGGACGGGGCGGGTGCGCAGGTGGGCGTGGTCAACGTGGCCGGACGCCTCACCGGGACGCAGGTGGGCCTGATCAACGTCTCCCGCGCGCTGCACGGCGAGGCGATCGGCCTGCTGACGTTCGCAGGCAACGGCTACCACGCGGTGGAGATCGGCTTTGACGACATCGCGCCGATCTCCACCGGCCTCAAGTTCGGCGGCCGGCACGTGTACACGGCGCTGCTGATCGGCGGGGACCCCACCCAGGGGGGCGCGCTCACGCTGGGGGCCGGGCTGGGCGGGCATGTCCCGTTCGGCAAGGACGGCGACGGCTTCTTCGATGTGGACGTCGTCGCCCGCAACCTCGAGACCTCCGGCACGGCCGTGACATTCACGGAGGGGCTGGTCGTGTCGCTGCGCACGACCTTCGGCGGGCGGATCGCCGGCCCGTTCGGGCTGTACATCGGACCCGCCTTCCATGCGGTCCTGCCGTTCTCCGGCAAGGATCTCGGGGAAGCGCCGAGCGTGGTCCCTGGGTTCGCGCTGGGCGGAAACCGGTGGGGCCACGTGGGGGGGCAGGCGGGGATGCGCTTCTCGTTCTGAGGCGCGCGCTCGCCGGGTGACGGGGGCGTGACCCTGGGACACGATGGGTCGACATGCCGCAATGCATGGGCCATGTCGTGGGGGCCCCCTGAGCCCCGGGGACCCCGATGTCCACCTTGGTCTGCCTGAGCTTGCTGCTGACCTCGGCCTTCGCCCAGGACGTGGAGATCGTCCTCGACCCCACGATCTCCGACGAGGGGCCGGATCACGTCCTGGTGCCGTTCACCGTGCCGGCGGGGACCCGCGAGATCGTGGTGCGGCACGACGATCGGTCTGCGGACACGATCCTCGACTGGGGCCTGGACGACCCGGACGGGTTTCGCGGCTGGGGCGGGGGGCTGTCGGAGGACACGATCGTCCACGAGGGGGCGGCGTCCCGCAGCTACCTGGCGGGTCCGATCCAGCCCGGGGAGTGGAACGTCGTGATCGGCAAGGCCAAGCTCGCCACCGAGACCGTCGATCCCCTCCTGCGGGTGTTCTTGCGCGACGCGCCCACCCTCGTCGACGACCGGGCGCGGGGTCCGTACGTGCCGGTGCCGGCGCTGGAGACCGGGGCGCGCTGGTACGCGGGGGACTTCCACGTCCACGGCGGGCAGAGCGGCGACACCCGCATCGAGACCGAGGACGCGATCGCGTTCGCCCGGGCGCTGGGCTTGGACTGGATCGAGCTGTCGGACCACAACACCGTCTCGCAGATCCAGCTGATGGGCCACCACCAAGCGGGGCTCGACGATCTGCTGCTGCTGCCCGGAATCGAGGTGACGACCTACGACGGGCACGCCAACGCGATCGGCGCCACCACCTGGGTGAACCACCGCGTGGGCCTGGACACGACGGCCCAGGAGATGGTGGACGCGATCCACGACCAGGGCGCGCTGGTCGCCTTGAATCACCCCACGCTCGAGCTCGGATCGCTGTGCATCGGCTGTGCGTGGAACCAGCCGATCCCGGCGGAGGCGATCGACGCGATCGAGCTGATCACCGGGGGCATCGACGACCCGGGGGGCTTGTTCTTCCTCCAGACCCTGGCGCAGTGGGAGGGGTACCTGGCGGACGGCCACCACGTGGTCGCGATCGGGGGATCGGACGACCACGCCGCGGGGACGGCGTCCGGGGGGCTGGGCAGCCCGATCGGCAACCCCACCACGTACGTGTACGCCGAGGCACTGTCGGCGGAGGCGATCGTCGAGGGGGTCCGCCGGGGACACGTCGCGATCAAGCTGGGAAACGGCGACGATCCGCTGCTGGTGCCGTGGCCGGCGCCTCCCGAAGGCGGCGACACGGTGTGGGCCCTCCAGGCGAACCTCACCTGGCGTGTGACCGGGGCGCCGATCGGCGCGGAGGTGGTGGTCGTGCAGGATGGCGTGCCCGTCGGCCGTCACCGGGTGGCGGCGGATCCCTTCGACGTGACCGTGCCCATCGACGCCCCGCCCGAAGGCGAGACGCGGGTGCGCGCCCAGCTCGACGTGGACGGCCAGACGCGCGCGATCACCAACCACATCTACGTCCGTGCGCCGCCCCCCGACACCGACGCCCACTCGGACGACGGGGGACCGGATCCCGCCGGGTGCGCCTGCATCCACGGGGGCGCGTCGCGGGGTGCAGGGGTCTGGATGCTGCTCTCCGTCCTGCTCCTGGTTCACCGGCGCGCCTGACCCGGCACACGCCTCCCCTCCCTGAACAACGGCCCCTCCGATGCTCCCTGCACCGCTCGACCCCGCGCCCTTTCTAGAGCGCCGAACAGGTAAACTCGCTGTAGGCGGACCGACCGCGTCGAGGCAGGCCTCGTTCGAGGCAAGAAGCGAGGACCGAGCGTGCCGAGGCACGTGAGGGACGAGCGACGCAGCCACGGGCGAGGACCGCCCGACGCGGGACGGGAGCCTTGCCTGATCGGCGCTCTAGGCCCGATCTTGGTGTCCGCGGCCTACTTCTGCTTGTGGTACGCGCTGCTGCTCGGGTACCAGCGTGGGACGAAGTACGCGTTGATTCGCGAGTACGCGGCACGGGGAGAGGCGTTCGATCGCTACTTTGGCCAGGACCGGCGCATGCTCGCGGCCGACCGCGCCGTCGCCAACACCCAAGAGCAGATGGTGCCGTTCTTGGCGACGTTGTGGCTGCATGCGGCGTTCGTCTCGCCCACGTCGGCCACGGTCCTGGGCACCGTGTACGTGGTCCTTCGCGCGCTGTACCCGGTGTTGCTGGGACGCACGGTGGGTCCCACGCAGACCATGCGGGTCGCGTTTGCGACGGTCCCTGCCTACGGCGTGATCCTCGCGCTGGGAATCAGCACGGTGTGGGCCGCCCTGGCGCCAGGGGGCTGACCGCTACGCCGCGTTCGGGCGGAGGGTCGCCCGCGCGTCCTGCTCCGTCCCCATCCAGCGGTCCCACAGGAAGCTCGCCTCCCCGAAGTGGACGCCGACCTTGGCGTGGTGGACGTTGTGGTGCGCGGAGCTGTTGAGCCACAGGACCTTGCACACCCGCTCCAGGACCGGGATCTCGACGCCGCTGTGCAGGTAGAAGTTGAGCAGGATGAACCCGCCGACCAAGGCGACGTACATCGGGCCCCGGTGCACCGCCCACGGAAAGCACAGCAGCAGGATCGGCCAGAAGGTGAGCAGCGCCTCGACCGGGGCCACGGCGAACCCCGCGAACGGCGTGGGGTCCCGGTAGGCGTGGTGGGCACGGTGGAACCCGAACAGCGGCTTGGCGTGCAAGATCCGGTGCTTCCAGTACAGCCAGGCGTCCATCGCGACGACCCCGGCCAGGGTGCCGATCACCACCGGCACCCAGTGGTGGCCTGCGGCCTGGAGGTTCCAGACCAGGCCCGTGGGGTGCCCTGTCCAGTGCAGGCTCAGCGGCCACGCCCCCAGGCACGCGGCGACGAACATGGCGCGGGCGGTCTCGAGGGTCTCATCCCGCATCGGGGCGGGCTTGCGCCGAGGGCCCTGGATCCGATCGGTCTGGCGCTCGGCGAGGAGGGTGACGACGGCTGCACCGCCCACCACCACGGCCAGCAGGCCCGCCCAGACGGTCCCCAGCGCGGAGAACCAGGTGAGGGGATCGAACCGGAGCAGCCCGACGAGCGCGAGTCCGATCGGCAGG
>JAUHWK010000349.1 GCA_030424555.1 bacterium
AGGCAGGACGCGAGCCCACGCTGGGGCGGGCCCGGTGCGGGTGCCGGGAGGGCCTCGCCGGCCTGGACGGCGATCGCGCGAACCTCGTCGAGGTCGAACCCCACCGCGAGCGACAGGAACGGGCGGGCTGGATCCGCCTGGACGATCCGCGAGACCACCGGCAGGGGCACCGCCGTCACCAGGTAGTGCTCGGGATCGTAGTCGTAGGTGTCGTCGCCGACCCGCGCCTGCTTGTGGCCCTGGACCACCAGGAACAAGCACTGGCTGTACACCGCGTGGGCGGGCTCGGTGGCGTGATCCTGCCGGTACACCGACACCCCAGGGACCGCCGTGGGGTTCGGTCCTGGACGGGGCGCGATCGCCAGGCACCGGTCGGCCAGGTGGCGCATTCAGTAGCGCCCTCCCTGGGCCGCCCCAGCCGGGAGGTGCTGGTCGAGGAAGGCGAGGTCGTCGGCCGACAGCGACACGTCGTTCGCCCCCTGGTTCTCATCGAACCGATGGATCTTCGTCGTGCCCGGGATCGCCAGGATGTCCGGGCCCTGGTGCAGCAGCCACGCCAGGGCGAGCTGGGCGGGGGTGATGCCTCGCCGCTCCGCGAGCGACCGCACCGCCGCGACGAGATCGAGGTTTCGCTGGAAGTTCTCCCCGACGAAACGCGGGTTGTGCCGGCGGAAGTCGTCCGAAGCGAAGTCCTCGGGTGAGGTGATCGCCCCCGTGAGGAAGCCACGGCCCAGCGGGCTGTAGGCCACGAACGCGATCCCCAGCTCCCGGCAGGTGTCGAGCAAGCCGTCCTCCGGATCCCGAGACCACAACGAGTACTCGGTCTGCAATGCGGTGATCGGATGGACCGCGTGCGCGCGACGGATCTGGTCGGGCGTGGCCTCCGACAGCCCCAGGAAGCGCACCTTGCCGGCCTCCACCAGCGCCGCCATCGCCCCGACCGTCTCCTCGATGGGCGTGTCCGGGTCGACACGGTGTTGGTAGTACAGGTCGATCGTCTCGATCCCAAGCCGATCCAGCGACGCGTCACACGCGGACCGCACGTAGTCCGGGGTACCATCGACCCCGAGCCAGCCACCGTCCGCGTCCCGGACGACCCCGAACTTGGTGCAGATCACCGCCTCGTCCCGCCGGGCTCGAAGGGCCTCCCCGACGAGGCGCTCGTTCGTCCACGGCCCGTACATGTCGGCCGTGTCGAACAGGTTCACCCCCGCATCGAGGGCGTGGTGCAGCAGCGCGGTGCTTCTGGCGTCGTCGGCGTTGCCATAGAAGTCCGACATCCCCATGCACCCCAGCCCGAGGGGGGACACGGAGACTCCGGAGGATCCGAGGGGTCGACGGGCTGTCTGTTGCATGAGCGATCTCCAGAGGACGGGTTGAACGGCCCGACGCGCGAGACACCCCGCGCCGGCCACGCCTGCCTCCTACTCCGGGCCCCACCCTCGATGGACGCACGATCCTCCAGAGGGTTTGCCCAATCCTCCATTCATGGGCGGGGGCACGCATCCCGGGGCTTCGCCGACACGGTGGCGTCTGGACGCCCCCTCACCCATGGCGTACCGTCGGTCCGAACCGCGCTCCCCGAGATCCCATGCGCCTGCACGCCCTCCTGTTGAGCCTCGTCGTCGCCTGCGACGTGCGGGTGACGATCGACGACACCCCCGACTCCGATTCCCCAGGAGGAACCGACAGCGGGGACACGGACACCTCCGGCGGCGGTGGTGGGGGTGGTGGCGGCGGAGGAGGCGGCGGTGGCGGCGGTGGCAGCGACACCGGCCCCTTCTGCGCGGATGGCTGCACCTGGACGTCGGCGTTC
Source organism: bacterium (assembly GCA_030424555.1). Lineage (GTDB taxonomy): Bacteria > Myxococcota_A > UBA796 > UBA796 > JAUHWK01. Next base: position 1,817 of record JAUHWK010000349.1, read on the forward strand.
AGCACCGCCTACGGCGGGAGCGCAGGCGGCATCGCCTTCCCCTCGATGCATGCCGCGATGGATCTCGACGATCGCGTGTTGGTGGGAACCGCCGACCACTCGGCCCGCAAGGCGCTGCTTCACCGCGAGAACGGGTCCGGGTTCGAAGAGCTGCTGGTCGCGCAGATCCGTCGCGGCACCCAAGGCTTGTACGCCGTCTCGCCCGACATCTTCCTCGCCCCTGCCAGCGACGGTGTCCACGTGGCCCTGGCCGACACGGAGTACCGGATCGCCACCCCCCAAGGTGCCGGCTGGGCCCTGTCGACCCACGGCGCCCCCAGCGGGATCAACTTCCTGGCCCCCGGCAATGCGCTCAAGGTCGACAGCCAGGGCGTGCTGCACCACTTCCGCGCGCGGCTGTACACCTTCGGCGACCCCGACGACTTCGAGAGCGGGCCCCAGGCCCCAGCCAACGTCACGGACGTGGTGTTCGACAGCGGCGACGTCCCTGTGATCCTCGCGTGGGACGGCACCGCCTCGACCGTGTACCGTCAGTCCGGAAACCAGTGGACCAAGCTGACCATCGCCGGACCCGCCGTGTCCTCCGCAAGCCTCGCCACCCTCCCCGACGGCACGCCCATCCTCGCCGTCGCGCGGGAGGGGTCGAACAACGTGCAGGTCCTCACCTGGGACGGCCAGGCCTGGCAGGTCGACCGGGCCTCCACCAGCGGCGCGCCCGACCACGGCGAGGTCGCCCTCGCGGTCGATCCCGACGGCACCCTCCATGTCGCCTTCCAGGACGACGCCGGTGGCATCACCTACGCGTTCCACGACGGCAGCGGCTGGACCGAGACGTCCGTCGCCACGATGGACGTCGACGCCCTGTTCATGCTGGTCCGGTCCGACGGCGAGCCCGCGATCGTCGCCGAACAAGGCGGCGTCCCCTCCGCCGCCAAGAACACCGCCACCGTCTTCCTCGCCGGAGGCGCGTAGGCGTCGAGGTCCGGCCACCGGGCCAAAAGCGGGTTGTCCGGGGAAGGCCCAGGGCCGCGCGGCAAGGACCGCCACGCAGAGCGCGGCGACCCACGCCCCTGCACCAGCGATCGCCCAACCATCGGGCCAGAAGCGGGTTGTCAGGGGCAAGGCCCATGACCGCGTGCCCCGCACGCGACCAACAAGATGGGGGCGGCGGGACTCGAACCCGCACTCCTCTCGGAAACGGATTTTGAATCCGTCGCGTCTACCGATTCCGCCACGCCCCCGTGGCTTGCCTTGGTCAGGCGTCCGGCGCTGGTATCACGTTCAGAGCAACTTCCACCGACGTGCGGACAGCTTGATGTCGCCCGAAGAGGCCATCGACCGCAGCGCAGCGCGCAGCTCGTGGTCGGACAGGTTTGGGAAGCGATCGCGGCTGCGGTGCTTGAGCGCGGCGAGGAGCACGGGCTCCAGCAGCCCCGCCCCGGCGGTGGCCCGCAGACGCTCCATCACCATCTGGCGAATCCAGGCGTCCTGCTGCGGGTTGGCCGGCGTGGCCTCCTTGCGGGGGCGGGGCGCACGGGCGCTCTTGGGGCGCTCGGACGCTGGGCGGGCTTGCTTGCCACGGACCGCCTCCACCCGGCGGGAGCCCTCGCGGACCTGACGCGCCTGGACTCGGGCCTCCCCGTAGGCAAACTCGGCGGGATCGACCTCGGACCACGAGGCGACGAGGGGCTCGGCTGCGGTGGCATCCAGGCCACCGCGACGCCCGGCCTCCGCCTCGATGATGGTGCGCAGGCGCGACGGCACGTTGGCCGCCTCGAGCGCTTCGATGCCCGAGAGCCACTCGGCGAACGGGGCACCGGACGGGATGTCGGCCACGGCCCGCTCGACGCGCTCGGGGTAGCCGCGCAGGCGCACGGCGATCCCGGGGGGCAGCCCGTCCATCTCGGACAGGGAGAGCAGATCGGCGAGGGTTCCCGGGGCGACCTGTCCGAAGGGACGGTTGACCAGGCCAGGAACCTCGACCTCGACGGTGAGGGGATCGGCGCCACGCAGGCGACGGGTGGGAGCGTTCGGACGCAAGGAGACCTCCCGCGGCCTTGTCGTGGGCCGCCCCGGCGGACTAACGACGACGCCCCACCCACGCACCCGTCCCGGAGCCCGAGACCATGCGCATCACGAAGGTGTACACCCGGGCTGGAGACGGTGGAACGACCCGCCTGGTGGGGGGAGACGCCGTCCCCAAGGACGCCTTGCGCATCGAGGCGTATGGCACGGTCGACGAGCTGAACAGCGTGGTGGGCGTGGCCCGCGCGGCCGTGCTGCCGTCGCCGGATGGTCCGCCCGCCGCCCGCCGGATGGACGCCGTCCTCGAGCGGATCCAGCACGATCTGTTCGATCTCGGCGCAGACCTCGCGACGCCGGCCGCCTCCCGCTGGGACGGCATGGATCGCCTCGACGCGTCGGACACCGGCCGGCTCGAGCGGTGGATCGACGGGTTCAACGAGGACCTCCCGCCGCTTCGGGAGTTCGTCCTCCCCGGTGGCGGCCCCGCAGCCTCCGCGCTGCACGTCGCCCGCACGGTGTGCCGCCGCGCCGAGCGCCGCGTGGTGTCGCTCATGGCCGAGGACCCCGAGGTCGGACCCGACGCGGTCACGTACGTGAACCGCCTGTCGGACCTGCTGTTCGTGCTCGCCCGCGTGGCGGCGCGCATGCTGGGCGACGGAGAGCCCACGTGGCGACGCAAGGCGGACCGCGCCCAAGACCCCGGTCCCTTCGCGGACCGCTGACCGCCCACCTCGGAGGC
>JAUHWK010000350.1 GCA_030424555.1 bacterium
CGTGGGCCACCATCCCGTGGGTGTAGCGGGCGGGAGGCGCCGCCAACCCCACCGAGGGGGTCGCGTCGGTCCAGCCAATCCCGTCCCACAGCCAGGTGTCGCCGAGGACCTCCCCGGTGCTGCCCAACCCGCCAAACAACACGACCTCCGACCGCACTGGATCCCACGCCATCGTGGGCGAGACACGCGGCGGTGGCGACGTGGACGGTGTCGCCTCCGACCAGCGTCGACCATCCCAGGTCCACGTGTCGCCCAACGGCGCTTGCTCGCCCCTTCCCCCGAACAGCACGGTGTGCCCCTCCCCCCCATGGTGGGCCAGACCCGGCGCCAGACGGGGCGATGGGGCCTCGGACGTCGCCCCCTCCACCCAGACCGCGCCATCCCAGCGCCAGCCCTGGTCGAACGACGCATTCACGGCGGGCCGCCCTCCCACGACCACCACCGTGCCATCGCGGCCGATGGCCACCAAGTGCTCGTACCGGGCGGCGGGAGGACTCCCCAAGGTCACCTCACTCCAGGTGTTGCCGTTCCAGCGCCAGGTGTCGTTGCACGTCGCGTCGTCGACCAACCCACAGGCCCCGTCCGCCCCACCGCGGCCCCCAAACAGCATCAGGTCGCCCGACGCCTCGTCTGCCCAGACCACATGGACATCGCGGGCAGGTGGCGAGACACTGGGCGTCTGCTCCGTCCACGCCGTGCCGTCCCAGATCCAGGTGTCGGCGTGCGGTCCGTGCGGTGGCGTCCCCAGGGTTGTGGTGGGGGCGCCCCGGCCCCCGAACAGCAGGAGTCCGCCACGGACCGGATCGTGCGTCAGGGTGTGGCCCACCCGTGGGAGGGGGACCGCCCCGGCCGAGGTGTCCCGCAGGGTCCAACCCAGACCATCCCACACCCAGGTGTCGTCCAGGCCTTCGAACTGACTGGGCGTCCCCGCCGATGCGCGTCCACCAAACAACACGATCTCCGACCGAGCAGGATCGTAGGCCATCGCGGCGCCGTCCCGCGCCCTTGGCGACGGGCCAGGGTGGACCTCACGCCACGTCGCGCCGTCCCACACCCAGGTGTCGCCCCAGAAGCCCGTTCCCGACTTTGCACCCCCGAACAACACGACCTCCCCACGGGTGGCGTGGTAGGCCATCGACGTGCTGGCTCGGGGTCCAGGGGCCGGGTCGGTGATCTCCTGGGTCCAGCGCCAGCCGTCCCACGTCCAGGTGTCGGCACACGTGGTCCCGCTGACCTGTCCGCACACCGGAGCGTTGTGGTCCTGGCCTCCAAACAGCACCGTGACCCCCCGCGCTGCGTCGTAGGCCGTGGCCATCAGGCGCCGCACCTCCGGGGCTTCCTGCGCGCCCCCATTGCCCCGCCAGGCCTGCCACGGCCGCCGGGCGAGCGACGCGATCGGCCAGGCCCCGCCCACCTCCGCGCCCTCGGCGCGATCGGTGAACGCCCCCTCCACCGCCTCGATGGCCGTGAACCGATGGGGGTTGACCCGCGTGCTCTCCAGCACCTTGCCCGCCATCGTCGCGGTCCACGCCACATCCCGGATCCGCGCTCCCTCCGACGGGTTGCCCGCGGCGTCGTGGTGCCGCACGATGAGCGTGGGCGCGTCGGCGCCGAACAGCAGCTCGAACGCTCCGTCTTCGTCTGAGGTGGTGGAGCCCAGCAGGCTCCCGGTCCCGCTCTCCACCGTGACCAGGCGATGGGCCGCCACCGACCCCGGCGCACCGACGACACGGTGGTCGGGATCGCCCGCCACCGAGGACGCTCCCCACGGCTGGCGGACATGGAGGATCCCATCGGGGACGTCGACCCCGGGTGGCGACGTGGGCCCGGTCCGGTCGATCGCCAAGTCGACGCCCAGGTCCACCGTCGCCGCGTTGCCCAGCCGATCCTCCAGCCGCACCGCGAACGTGCGCGTGCCCTCGTCGGACGCCGACACGTCGGACGCGGTCCACGTCGCCCGATCCAGGTCCACGCCGGTCCGCGCGCCCCCGCCGAACGTCGGCCCACTCCCCCCCGACACCGTCAGGCCCCCCGGGCCAGGATCGACCCCGAGGGCCTCCGTCGCGATCACCGTCAGGCGGACGCTGACCGGTCCGCCTCCCAGGGGATCGTGATCGGTCACCCGCAGCACCCCATCCCCGGGATCGGCCGACGCCAGGAACGGCGTGCGCTGCAACACGGCCGTGGCGACCCCGGGTGGTGAGAAGTCGGCGACGAACGCCACCGACGGCTCCTGGAGGTCCAGGACGTTGCCCGCCTCGTCGCGCAGCGTGGCGACCAACGACTTGCGACCATCCCCCTCGATCCCCGACAGGGTCGTCGTCCAGATGCGCCCATCCGTGGAGTCCAGCGCGATCCCCGCCATCGACACGAAGCTCGCGTCGACGTCGATCGCGCGATCCACGGGGATCTCCACCGACACCACCGCGTCTGCGGCCGCATGGGGCACCCCCTCCAGCACCACCGACGGCGTAACGTCGACCGTGGCCACCCCGGTGGGGCTCGGGGGCTGCCCGAGCCGGCGGCCCGTGCGATCGGCCGCCGCGCACAGGGAGTCCCCCTCCTGCGGGTTCCCCACCTGATCCGTCCCAAGCACGGTGAACGAGAACGGATCGACGTCCTCGCCCGGAGGGAAGGTCAGGGGCCACGAGACCTGCCGCCCGTCCAAGACCGGCGCCCCCACCGTGACCCGGGCATCGCTGGCGGTGACGACCGGCGCCCCCTCCAGCAGCTCGGTCGACGCGACCCGAAACACCACCGCCTGCGACCCGTTCGAGACCGGGGGCGACACCGAGCAGTCGGCCTGGGGCGCGGTGAAGTCGAACCCCACGGACCGCCCGGCGGGATCCTGGCCCGACAGGTCGACCCGCACCTGCTGGCCGAGCGTGTCCACGAGCACCACATCGAGCGCGGTGACGCCCTCGACCTCCGTGCCGTCCAGCACCCGCGACCACACGCCGCCACCTTGGGGGCTGAGCGCGGCGCCCGTGAACGTGACCGACGATGCCTCCGCGTCCAAGCCTTCCGACGCCTCCACCGCGAGCTGCACCGAGACGGTCGCGCCCGCCCGCGCCCACGACACCCCGTCCACGGACGGCTCCACGGTGACGACCGGGTCGGTGGTCAGGCGGGGGGGCGGCGTCCGGCGCACGCCCCCGTCTCCGCCGTCCGCACAGGCAAGACCCACCAGCGACACCCACACCCAGCCGACGCGACCACCCACCGAAGCACCCCGATCATCCTTGGACGATCGAGGCGTATCCGATGCCTCGGCCCATGCCCCGGCTCAGCGGCCCACTCCCATCCGCCCGAGGAAGACCTGTCCGCACGCCACCCCTGGCGGGAGGTCGGGGACCACCGGCTCCAGCCCCACCCGACGCATCTCGTCCAGGAACCGCGCCGACGAGTACAGGCCCATCTCGTGCGTCTCGTGGACTGTCCGGACCGCCCCGTCCTCCCGGATCGCCAGGATCAGCTCGGTGAGGAAGGTGTGGTCTGACGGGTCTGGATCCCAGCGCCACTCGGTCAGGCGCACGCTCCGATCGCCCTCGTCACCGCCATCCATCATCGTGGACTCGAAGAAGGTCTCGGTGGTGACATCGGGGATGATCGCCACCGCCCCGCCCGGCCGCACATGGGCTGCGAGGGTGTCGAACGTGGCGGACAGGGCCTCGGGCGTCGTCAGGTACATCACGGCGTCATGCAACAGCACCGCATCAAACTGGCGTTGCAGCCGCAGCGTGGTCATGTCGCCCTGGAGGTGCTCCGCGTCTGGCCGCCGCGTCTGGCTCACGGCGAGCATGGCCGGGGACCGATCGACCAGGGTGAGCGCCCACGGCGGCGGAAGGTGGCTCGCGACCGTCCCCGCCCCGCTGCCAAGCTCCAACAACGTGCGGATCGGGCCGTCGGCCGCCTGCGACAGGCAGGCCGCGTACACGGCCGCCTCTTCGTCGTACTGCGACGCAGGACTCACCAGCGGGAACCACGCCGCGAGGTCGTCGTAGAGTCGATGGGTCACGCCGCCACCCCGTCCCACACGGTCACCACCAGCCAGAAGTACACGAGAACCCTCGGGATTCGGAACAAGCTCCCCAGCAGGACGGTCCGCAAGGGGACCTCCGCCGCGCCCGCGGCCCAGGTCGCCGCACCGTAGGGGATCGGAGAGATCGCCGCGATCGCCACGGCCCACAGGCCCCACCGATGCAGGAGCGCGTTGACCTCCTGGCGCTGGATCACCCGACGCACCCAGGGGCTCGCGCCGAGCTGTCGACCGAACAACCAGCCCACCATGCCCGCGAACACCGACGCGACACACGCGACCCCCGCCACGGGCCAGAACCGCATCCCGCCCGCGTACGCGAGGCCGAGGATCGGCTCGTTGGCGAGGAAGAAGGTGTCCGTGAACACGACCGCCACAAACACGCCGCCCAAGCCGAAGTTCGTGACGAACCAGCGCCCGCCCGCCTCGATCCACGGGGCGGCCAGCCACGCGATCAGGGCGACCGCCACCATCAGGCCCGCCAGCCCGAACAGCATCCGCTGGACCATCGGTGCCGGGGCATGCCACCGAGGGG
>JAUHWK010000351.1 GCA_030424555.1 bacterium
CCCCCCCTTGTTGGAGGGTCGGACCGGGTCGCCGTGCGTCGGGCCTACGGCCGCTCCGCCCGGCGACGCTTGGTTTTCGTTGTTCCAGCATCGGGGGGGATGTGGGGGAGGGACGGTTGGTTGTGGCGGGGCCATTGGGTTGCCCAGGAGGTCTGTTGGTTGGTGCTCCGCGGCATCTTGGTGGGTTCGGCTTTGGCCTTGGCTTCGCCTTCGGCCGCTTCGACCGCTCTGCCCGCCGACGCAGGGGTGCGGTGCGGAAGGTCCTAGGGATCGGGGGATCCTGGGACCCGTCGTGCGTTGGGACGTCGGGGGGGCTACGACGGCGCCGCCCATCACCCCGAGGCCCGGATGTCCACGCCCGCCTACCGCAAGGTCCTGCTGAAGATGTCCGGTGAGATGCTCGGGGGCCCCACGGGGCAGGGCATCGACCTCGACACGCTCAAGCGCTTTGCCCGTGAGATCAAGGCCGTGCAGGCGCTTGGGGTCGAGGTGTCGATCATCATCGGCGGGGGCAACATCTTCCGTGGCATCGCGGGCGCGGCGGTCGGGATGGACCGGGCTGGGGCCGACGCGATGGGGATGCTCGCCACGGTGATCAACGGTCTCGCCTTGCAGGACGCCCTTGAGCAAGAGGGCGTGATGACGCGCGTGATGAGCGCGCTGCAGATGCCGCAGGTCTCGGAGCCATACATCCGCCGTCGGGCGATGCGGCACCTGGAGAAGGGCCGGTGCGTGATCTTCGCGGGCGGCACGGGCAATCCGTACTTCAGCACGGACACCGCGGCGGCCCTGCGGGCGGCGGAGATCCACGCCGAGGTCATCCTCAAGGCCACCAAGGTCGACGGGGTGTACGACCGCGATCCGATGAAGCACGACGACGCTGTGCGCTTGCACCATGTGTCGTACATGGACGTGTTGGCGAAGGGCCTCAAGGTCATGGACGCCACGGCGATCAGCCTGTGCATGGACAATGGGCTCCCGATCGTGGTGTTCAGCTTCCACGAGGACGGCAACCTGGCCCGGGTGGTGTGTGGCGCCGACATCGGGACCCGGGTCGACGCAGGACCGTCTGAGGACTGATCGGGCACGGCCCGTCGAGGGTCCGTCCAGGCCGGGGTGACCGCGGTGCGCGTGGCGCCGTCGTGGTTATGCGGGGGCGTCGGCCTGCACCCTCAGGCCGCAGGGCCTGCCCGGCCCGCCCGGATCCCGTCGCTGGCGGGCTCCAGCCCATCCCTTCCGCTGTGTCGCGTCCACCCGGCGCAGCCCCCCGGGGAGTCGCCCGTGCGCGGCTCCACCCCGCCCAGCACGGAGGCCCCATGGACGAGTACCTGGACGAAGCCGGCGACGAGATGTCCGGCGCGTTCGATCACCTCGTGCGGGAGCTCGGCCGCATCCGAACCGGCCGCGCCACGCCCAAGCTCCTCGATCCCGTCATGGTCGAGGTCGCCTCGTACGGCGCGTCGATGCCGCTCAACCAGCTCGCCACGGTCCAGGCGGCCGACGCGCGCCTGCTGGTCGTCACCCCGTGGGACAAGTCCACGCTCAACGACGTCGAGCGAGGCATCATCGCCGCCAACCTCGGCCTCAACCCGTCGAACGACGGCCAGGTCGTGCGCGTGCCCGTGCCGGCCCTCACCGCGGATCGTCGCCAGCAGCTGGTCAAGCAGGCCAAGTCCGCGGGCGAGGACATCAAGGTCCGGGTCCGGCATGTCCGGCGCGAGTACAACGACACCTTCAAGGCCGGCCAGACCGACGGGGAGATCACCGAGGATCACCTGCACAAGCTGCTGCAGAAGGTGCAGGACCTCACGGACTCCTGGATCGGCAAGATCGATGCCGCGGTCGACGCCAAGGAACAGGAGATCCTGGAGGTCTGACGCCCGCGCGTCCTCCGGAGCCCCCATGACCCACCACGACGCCGTGCCACGCCATGTCGCCATCATCATGGATGGCAACGGGCGTTGGGCCACCGGACGCGGCCTTCCCCGCACGGCAGGCCATGAGGCCGGTGCGGACAGCGTGCGCGAGGTGGTGCGGGCCTGTCGGGAGGCCGGGGTCGAGGTCCTCACGCTGTACTCGTTCTCCACGGAGAACTGGGGCCGGCCAGAGGACGAGGTCGACGCGCTGATGGGCTTGTTGGAGCGCTACCTGCGCGACGAGACGCAGGAGATGCTCGACAACGGTGTGCGCCTTCGGGGCATCGGCGAGCTCGACAAGCTGCCGGAGGACGTGCGGATGCTCCTCGGGATGGCGGAGCAGCTCACCGCCCACAACGAGGGCATGGAGCTGTTGCTCGCCTTGTCGTACGGCGCGCGCGCGGAGCTGGTGTCGGCTGTGCGGGCGCTGGCGCGCGAGGTCGCCGATGGGCGCCTTGCGGTCGATGCGATCGACGAGGAAGAGGTCGCCAAGCACCTGTACACGGCCGGCCTGCCCGACCCCGACCTCCTCATCCGCACCAGCGGCGACCTGCGGGTGTCCAACTTCCTGCTGTGGCAGATCGCGTACGCCGAGCTGTACGTCACCCCGGTGCCGTGGCCGGAGTTCCGTCGGGCCAACCTGGCCGAGGCCTTCGAGGCCTACCGGGCCCGTCAGCGTCGGTACGGGCGCACCGGGGACCAGGTCGAGGGCACGCCGTGACCGGAACCCGCCTGCTCGCGGGCGTCGTGGGCCTGCTGATCATCCTGCCGCTGGTGTTCTTCGCCGGGTTTGGTGGGACGGCACTGGTGGTGGGCGTCGCCCTCGCGATCGCCACCGACGAGTACGCGAAGATGGCGTTCCCAGACCATCCTCGCCGGGCCCACCTGGGGCTGTATGCCGGCACGGTGGCGCTGTCCCTGCCCGTGGTGTTCCCGGACGCCTTGGGGGGCGACGGGCTGCTGGCCGTGGTCTCGGGCGGGATCGTGGTCCTGGCGGGGGTGGTCGTCACCCTGTGGCCAGGCGAGCAGCTGGAGGGAGCGGCCGATCGGTTCGGACGGGTCCTGCTGGGCGTGCTCTGGTGTGGGCTGCTCGTGTTCCTGATGCGCCTGCGGTTGCTCGACGATGGGATCACCTGGGTGATGCTGGCGCTGGGCATCTCGTGGGCGGCCGACACCGGGGCGTACTTTGCCGGGCGCACCTTCGGCCGCACCAAGCTGTACCCGCGCGTGTCGCCGAACAAGACCTGGGAGGGCTTCGCGGGGGGGATCGGGGGCTCGGTCCTGTGGGTCGCGGCGACCGAGTGGGTGGCGTTCGGGTCGGTGTCGTGGCTCGATGTCGCCGTGATGGCGCCGATCGCGAGCGCGTTCGGGGTCCTGGGGGACCTCACGCAGTCCATGGTCAAGCGCAGCCACGGCGTGAAGGACATGGGCAACCTGCTGCCCGGTCACGGTGGCATCATGGATCGCATCGACTCGGTGCTGTTCGTGGCGCCGGTGGTCTGGTCGTGGCACATCGTCCTGTACGGCGGGTGATGCGTCCCGTCGGACCCGAACGTGAGGGTTCCCCGACGTGTTGATGCTCGCCGCCGGACTGTTTGCGATCGGTCTCCTGGTGCTCGTCCACGAGCTGGGCCACTTCCTGGTGGCCAGGGTGTTCGGGATCGGTGCGCCGGTGTTCAGCATCGGGATGGGGCCGCGGATCGCGGGCTTTCGGTGGGGCGACACCGACGTCCGGATCAGCGCGCTGCCGATCGGCGGGTACGTGCAGCTCGCGGGCGCCGATCCGTTTGGGGAAGAGGACGCAGACAGTGGCGTTCCGCCCGAGCAGGACTTCAGCAAGCGACCGGTCTGGCAGAAGCTGCTGGTGATGGCGGCCGGGCCGGGCGTCAACCTGATCCTGCCCGTGTTCCTGTTCACCGGGCTGCTGATGGCGGGGCGTCCGGAGCTCGCCGCCGAGGTCGGCACGATCGTGCCGGACAGTGTCGCGGCAGACGCTGGGCTCGCCCGCGGGGATCGGATCACGGCCGTAGGAGAGGACACCACGCCCGCCTGGGTCGATGTCTCCGCCGGGCTGGCCACCCACCTGGGCTCGGACGGTCCGGTCGGGATCGACTGGGTTCGCGGCGACGCCCAGGGCCACGGTGCCGTGCCCGCCTCCGCCTTGGCGCCGGGGCTCATGCGCGGGGTGGACGCCTACACGTTCGGCGCCTTGCCGTTCCACTGGGCGGCCCGCATCGGCGTGCCCGATCCGGCGTCCCCGGCTGCCCAGGCGGGCCTGCAGACCGGAGACGAGGTCGTCGCGGTCGATGGCGAGGCGGTCGAGCACTGGGATGGGATCCACGACGGGTTGGCGGGCCCAGGCGAGCACGTCCTCACCGTGGAGCGCCCCGACCCGGGCGCGCCGTCGTCCACGACCCAGCACACGATCGTGTTGCCGCCGGCACCGGCCGAGGGCTTCCCGCAGGTCGCGGCGTTTGACGACCCGTGGGGCATGGTGCCGATCGCCACGTTCATCGCGTCGGTGTCGGAGGGCCACCCCGCCGAGGCGGCTGGCCTACGGACCGGCGATCGCTTCCTGACCATCGACGGCGCCCCTGTGTGGTCCTTCGACCACTTCAACGCCCGGGTCGAGCGGCTGCACGAGGGCCGCA
>JAUHWK010000352.1 GCA_030424555.1 bacterium
AGGGGTCAGAGGCCGCCGTCATCACCTGGGCCACCACCGCCGACGGCCTGAGCTGGTCCCTGCCCCAGGATGAAGCCTCGGCCGTCATGGCCCCACCGGCTGGGTACACGGCACTCGCCCAGCCATGGGTCCTGCGCGATCCCCACACCGACGCCCTGCGGATGTGGATGTCGATGGACGATGGCACCACCTGGACCATCGGCCACGCCGTCTCCACAGACGACGGCCGGACCTGGACCGAGCCGGTCGAGATCCTGGATGGCGCCGGGGCAGACCTCGGTGCGCCGGTCGTGTACGCCGTGGGCGGCGAGTACCGGCTGATGGCCACCCTCGGCGATGGCTTCGGCTGGACCGTCGTTCACGCCACCGGGGTCGACGGCCTGGCCTGGACCACCCCCACCCCCGTGCTCGACCTCTCCGCCGACCCCTCGGCCAGCCGCCCTCCCCGCGTGGCCCTCCAGCCCGCGGGCGCCGGCGCATGGCGGGTGACGCAGGTCCCAGACCTGGTCGAGACCGAGCTCGCGGTCGCCGGGGTGTCGTGGCCCGACACCACCACCGACGATGGCTTCACCCTCCGGGTCGCCTCCGGGCACTTCGCCGGCACCGGCACCCTGCGCGACGCCGAGGGCGGCTTGCTTCCGGGCGCGCTGGTCCCCGTCAGCGGGCTGGACACCCTGTACGCCACGGTGGTGGACGTCGAGGGCCGGGCCCGCCTCGCTGCCCTGCGCGCCGCAGGCTCGACCTGGGGTGCGGCGGCCGACGACCTGATCCCCTCGGGCGGCGGCGGCAACGTCGCCGGCGTGTCCTCGCCCGCGGTCGCCGCCACGGCCACCGGCGGACTCGCGATGGTGTACGCCGCGGAGGATGCCGGCGGCCTCCGGCGCATGCGCCTCGCCACCAGCAACGATGGGCTGGACTGGACGCCCTCCGGCGGCGCGATCCTGCCCGATCTCGGCGGCTGGGCCGGAGTGCGCCGGGAGCCGGGCTCTCTGGAGATCGACGGCGACACCTGGACCCTGTGGTTCGCGGGCTCCGATGGCTCCCGCTGGCGGATCGGCCAGGCGCGCAGCACCGACGGGGGCGCCTCGTGGTCCCTCGTCCCCGGCATCACGGACGCGTGGACCCTGGGCAACGGCGAGGCCGGCACCTTCGACGACAGCGGGGTGCGCCACCCCTCCGTCGTGCGCGACGGCAACACGACGACCCTGTTCTACGCTGGGTTCGACGGCACCACCTGGCGCATCGGGCAGGCCTCCCGCACAGGCTCCAGCGCCTGGGTCCGGCGGGTCTCACCGGTCACCGAGCGCCCTGCCCCCGTGCTCTCGGAGATCGAGGGCACCTTCGCCGTGGAGGGCGTCCGCAGCCCGGTGGTCGGCACGCTCGGCGGCGCGCCGGTGGTCCTGCACGCCGGGTCCGACGGCCGCGCATGGCGGATCGGCCGGGCAGACCGCGCCGCCGACGGCCTGTTCCCCGCCCACCGGGTGGCGCGCGCAGGCGACGGGTTCACGTTCCAGCTCCACCGCGGCCAGCGCGGCCGCTCGCAGATCGACCTCGCCGAGACGATCGACGGCTTCCCTCTTCCCGGCGTGCCCGGGAACCCCGCACGCGATGGCCCCACGTCGGCCGTCCTGGATGCCAACCGCGGCTTCCTGTACGTGGCGAGCAAGGATCTCAGCGGGCTGATCGTCGTCGACATCCGAGACGACAGCACGGCCACCGTCCGCGACGACAACGCGTTCGACATCGAGGCGGTCCTCCGGTTCGACAGCGTGCTCGGCACCACCGGCATCCAGGATCTCACGCTCGGGTCGTCCGACACGCTGTACGTCACCCTCCGCGAGCCGGATGCGGTCGGCGTCGTCGACCTGTCGGGCCTCGTGGACAACGCGACCGCCGAGGTGATCGACACCACGTTGCGGGCCACGCTGTCCATGCACGACCGCACCGACGATCGCGGCGAGGAGACCTTCGCCAGCGTCGGCGGCGCCGGCCTCGCCCACGTGCCCGGAGAGGAGCTCCTGCTCACCACCCACTTCCGCGACAACAGCCTGTCGGTGTTCGACCTGCGCCAGGGCGTGGGAGGTCAGGAGATCCGCTACGTGCGCGACCTTGCCGAGAACCCCCACCTCGTTCGGGTCGCGCCCTCCGGCGACTACGCCGTCGTGCTCGGCTACCTCGGCGGCGACGTCGACCGGGGCGAGTCGTCCTCTCTCGTCGTGCTCGACCTGCGCGAGAACGAGCCGACCTACCTGGAGCCGCTCGCCGTGGTGAGGAACCGATGACCGCGGCCACCCGCCACGCCGCCCGCCACGCGGGCCTCCTCGGCCTCGCCGCCCTGCTCGCCCTCGGGTTCGGCTGCGGCCAGGACGACGAGATATTCTCGGGCAGCCTCGACACCCCCGGTCCCGTCGGGATGGTGCGGGGCGTTGGCGTGTTTGCCCGGCCCGTCGCGATGTCGGCCGACCAGCACGGCGGACGCGTGCGCCTGCTCGACCTCACCACCGGCCGGTACGCCTCCACCACGCCCCACGCCTCCTTCTTGCGCGACGCCGCCCTTCCCCTCGGCCGCGATCGGCTGATCACCGCGGTCGCCGGCCTCGCCGCCCCGTCGGGCACGCTCGACGTGTGGGCCCTCGATGCCCGTCACAATCACTTGATCCGGGCCCCATGGTTTGAGGGCACCGACGGCGCCGGCGTCCCCCTCCGGGTCGAGCCTGTCGTCACCAACGTCGTCTCCACGCCGGCCGGAGGCGGAACCGCCGAGGCGTCCGCGGTCGTGCTCGATCGCGGCCAGGCCACCAGCGAGACCTTCACGCTCACGTTCGACGGCGCCCAGTGGCAGGTCCGAGGGAGCCGCAGCGGCCCTGAGGCGCCCGCCCCCAAGGTGGGCACCTGGGTGAGCGACGGCGGCGCGGTGCGCCTGGTCCTGTCGGGCGAGCCGCTCGAGGGCGACCGGATCGAGGTCCAGATCGAGGCCGGCGTCCAGGAGTGGGACCTCGGGGGCGCCCCCCAAGGCATGCACCTGTCGCGCAACGGCTTCCACCTGGCCGTGAGTGCAGGCGACACCCTGTACGTCCTCACCACCGTTCCGGAGGCCACGCCCGACACCCTGGTGCCCGCCGTCACCCTTCCGACAGGCGCCCAGCCGGGCCGCATCGACGAAGACCGCGACGGCCAGCTGTGGATCGCCGATCTCGCCCTCCCCGCCGTGCACCGGTACGATCCCAGCACCACCACGCTCGTCACCCTGCCGATGCCCTGGCCTGTGCGCGACGTGGCGCCGGTCACCTCCGCCGATGGCCGCGCCCGCCTCGCCGTCGCCCCCCTCGACGGGGCGCCCTCGGTGTGGCTGTACGATCTCTTCGACGACGCCTTCGTCGACGTCAACCCGTCCACCCCCGGGGTCGACGGGATGACCTTCCTGGCGCCGGTCGAGGGGCTCAGCGCGTTCGAGGAGCCCTACGAGCTTCCGTTCCAGCGCGACCCGTACGATGGCGACGCGTTCGGTGCCGACCTGTCGCAGACCACGATCGCCATCTCCCTGGCCAGCGGCAAGATCGTGTTCATGCAGGCCGACACCGGCTGCCTTGCGTCCGACCGCCTCGGCCCGCGCACGCGGCGGCGCAACAGCGGCACCACGTTCGGCGACTACACCCCCGAGTTCTCCGCCGACCCGCCCTTCACCGCCTACCTCTCGGCCGCCGAGGACAGCACCCGCCACGTCGTGGTCAACGCGTGCGCCGGCCTCGCCCGCCAGGAGACCTGGGAGCTCACCTACGACGCGATCCGGGGCGCCTGGTTCGCCGACGGGACCGTCACGGGCCTGCTCACCACGCCGATCCGTGAGGACGCCCGCTACACGGCGGACAACGGCCAGTTCAGCCTGCTGATGCGGGCCGGCGCCGCCCCCTCGGTCGACGGCTGGCGGCTGTCGTTCGACGTGCTCGACGGCATCCTGGCGGGATCGGCTGCCGGGGTGGCCGACGATCTCCCTCAGATCACGTTCGACCTTCCCGGAGAGCCGCTCGCCTACGTGCGGCCCCGCGGCCCCACCGACGACGACGAGCGCGAAGACGCCGTGATCCCCGAGGTGGTCGTCTCCGCCCGCTCCGAGGACGTGGTGGTGCGCATCGATGCGCGGGATGGCCTGATCACGGGGATCTGGGACTGACGGTCCTGGCCTTCACGGCGCGTCGTCAGACCGATCCGCGCTCGGTGACTCAGCGCACCGGCGGGGGCTGAGGGCGCTCGAACCACGGCGCGTCCGGCGTGCTCCGCTCGGCCACGTAGGCGTATCCATCCACGTTGAACGCGAGGATCTGCTCGGGTCGGGTGATCCGGTGCTGGATGACGAACCGCGCCATCGCGCCACGCGCCTTCTTCGCGAAGAAGCCGATCACCCGGCGCTTGCCGTCCTTGACCTCCTTGAACACCGGCGTGATCACGCGCGCCCCGAGGGCCTGGGTGTCGACCGCGCGCGCGTACTCCTTGGACGCGCAGTTGATCACCACCTCGGCCTCGTGGCCCGCCACGCGTGCCCGGATCACCTCGGCGATG
>JAUHWK010000007.1 GCA_030424555.1 bacterium
TCCTCGGCGTGAACAGCGGACACCTGTGGCTTCGCAAGGAGTGGCGGGATGGACGCATCGGCGTCGGGACCGCCGCCCGCGCGGTGTACTGGCTCGGACGGTACGCCCTCGGGGACGACCGCCTCGACGACGCGATGGCCCAGGCCGCCGCGGTGTACGCGGACGACGACGCCGACGCGATGGCCCAGCGGGTCGACGCGTGGTTCGCAGCCGAGGTCGCCCACACCGTGCGTCCGGGCGCGCAGCAGGCGATCGCGCAGCACCGGGCGCAGGAGGACACCCTGGTCCTCGCCACCACGTCGAGCCAGTGGGTCGCCTCCCAGGCGCAGGACCTGCTCGGGTTTGACGACGCGGTCAGCACGCGGCTGGGGGTCCAGGCCGGCCGCCTCACCGGCACCCTGGAGGTGCCATGCCACGGTCCCCACAAGTGCGTCCAGGCGCGCGCGTGGGCGCGGACGCACGGCCACGACCTCGCCGACGCCTGGTTCTACACGGACTCCTACAGCGACCTGCCCCTGCTGGAGGCGGTCGGCAGGCCGGTGGTCGTCCACCCGGACCGCCGCTTGCGCCGCGAGGCCGAACGCCGCGGGTGGCCGGTGGTCGACTGGGGCACGGCGTGACCCGCGTCCTGTACGCTCCACAGGCGCTGATCGACCCCACCCCGGACGACAACCGCACCACGCCGCATCGCGTGAGCGCCCTGATCACGATCGATCCACCCCACCTCACGGCGGTGGAGATCGCCCCCACGGCCGTGCCCGACGGTGCCGACGTCCTGCCCGATCACCTCCTACTCACGCCCGCCTTCGTCGACGCCCACACCCACCTCACGCTGCACGCCCTGCGCGGGGTGACGACCGCCCGCGCCGCCGCCGGCAACCTCGTCGAGGACGTGTTCTTCCGCGTCGAGTCCCACCTCACCCCCGACGACATCCGCGCGTTCACCCGCGTGGGAGGCCTCGAGGCGATGCTGTCGGGCACCGCGGTGGTCCACGACCACTTCTACGCTGGGCGATCGGTCGCCGAAGGCCTGCGGGACATCGGGCTGGCCGGGCTCGTCGCCCCCGCCCTGCAGGATCTGTCCGGACCGGGTGCGGGCGGCTGGGAGCAGGCGCTCGACGACACGGCGGCCCTCGACGACGACGACGCCCTGCACGCCGTGGGCATCGGCGCGATGGTGGGACCTCACGCCACCGACACCGTCTCCGACCGCTTGTGGCGCAAGGCCGCCGAGCTCGCGGAGGCCCGGAGCCTGCCCGGGCACGCCCACCTCGCCCAGTCCCCCGACGAGCACGCCCGTGCCGTCGCCACAGGCGCCCGCAGCGCGTTCGATCGCCTCGACCGGACCCACGCCCTCGCCGCCGGGCCCGGCTGGCAGCTGGTCCACGGCCTGTACCTGGACGGGCAGGATCTCGACGGACTGGCCGAGCACGCCCCGGTGATGGTCGCCTGTCCCCGCAGCTGGGCGCGGTTCGGGTTCCCGGCCGACGTCGTGGGATGGAAGGACCGGGGGCTGCGGATCGCGGTGGGCTCGGACGCCGCCCCCAGCAACGACGCGATGGTGGTGCAGGCCGAGCTCGCCGCCCTCGACGCCCTGTGGCCCGCCGCCGTTCCCCAAGCCCTGCCCCTCCATGCCCGGGGTCCTGCCCGTCGCGCGCTGCACGGCCGGCGGCCCGACGACGCGATGCTGTGGCGCGCCGCCACCTCCCGCCCCGGCGCGATCCACCCCCGCCTGCGCAGCGGCCGGATCGCGGCCGGTCACCTCGCCCACCTCGCGGTGTGGGACACCCGCCACCCCGCGCTGTGGCCCGGCGACGACGTCCTGCAGACCCTCGTCCACGGCCGCCCCGCCCCCGCGCTCGCCCAGCTGATGGTGGCGGGGCGCTGGCGCGGACCCCGGGGCGTGGACGTGTTCGGCGCTCACGTGCTCGGGGAGGACCGCGTCCAGGCCTGGATTGCCGAGGCCACACAGCGCCGCCGCGCGTTGTGGGCGCGCGCGGGGATCTGAGGGCCGACGTCGGGCCTTCCGTCTGATACAACGGGTACGCGCGGAGAACTGTTGGACGCCCTGCTTCCGGACGACCACACCCTGATGGACCAGGCCCGGCGTGGCGATGCCACCGCCCTCGCCTCGCTGTACGACCGGCACGGTCCGCGCCTGCTCGCGATCGGTCAGTCCGTGCTCCGCGACCCGATCGCGGCCCAGGACGTGGTGCACGATGTGTTCATCGCCGCGTGGCGCGATGCCGCCCGGTACGATCCATCCCGCGGGTCCGTGCGTACCTGGTTGTCCCTACGGATGCGGAGCCGGTGCCTCGACCAGCTCCGCCGCCGCGCGGTGCGCGACCGCCCGGTCGACGCCATCGCCCACCCCTCCCCGCTCCCTGGACCGGATCCCGACGTGCTCGACGTGACCCGCCTTCGCCCCCTCCTCGACCGGCTGCCCCCCGAGCAGCGGGAGGCGGTGGCGTTGCGGTACCTCGACGGCTTGTCCTCGGCGGAGGCTGCCCAGGCGGCCGGGTGCCCGGTCGGCACCCTCAAGAGCCGCCTGCGGACGGGCCTGCAGGCCTTGCGGGTCGCGATGGACGCCGAGGGGGTCGCATGACCGATCCCCGCCTCGCCCTGCTGCGCGCCCTCGCCCTGCGCGACCTGTCTCGCACCGATCCGGACGACGCCGTGGAGGGCCTTGATCTCCTCGCCGACGCCATCCCGGTCGACGCACCGCCTCCCAGCCTCCGGGCGCGGCTCCTCGGCGCCCTCGCGGCCGAGCCCCTCGCCCCCCTGGCCGTCCCCCTCGCCAGCCTGTTCGAGGTCGGAGAGGACCGCGCGCGTGCCTACCTCGCCGAGATCGCCGGCGAGCGATGGGAGACGATGGCCCCCGGCGTGGCGCTGCTGCACTTCGACGGAGGCCCAGGCACCGCCGGAGCCGACGTGGGCTTCGTCCGGGTCGACGACGACCTCGACTTCCCGTTCCACGAGCACACGGGTGAGGAGCGCAACCTGGTCCTGCGCGGCCAGCTGGTCGACGACGACGGCCAGGTCTACCGCGCCGGCGACACCTTCGTTCATGGCCCCGGCAGCCGGCACACCTTCCGCTCGCAGGGGGGCCTGATCTTCGCCGTGGTGGTGTGGGGCGTCGACTTCGCCGTCACGCCAGACGCCTAGCCACCGAAGACGACGCAAGAGGGCGCATCGGGCCTCACCGACCGGCGGGCGTCACTGGGCGCGGAGCCCGTCCAGTCCCTGCACCGTGTCCCCCTCGTCCACCCCGTGCTCCGCGAACCAGCCCTTGGGGACCTCGATCGCGTACTGCGCGGGGTACAGGCTCGCGGTGCGGCGCGTGGTGAGCGGGGCCATGTCCGCAATGCGGACGATGCGGCCCTCGTCGTCGACGAACGCGATGGACAGCGGGATGCGCGTGTCCTTCATCCAGAAGTGACGCGGCTTGGCGTCCGGGTAGACGAACACCATCCCACGCCCCGGAGCCAGCGCGTCGCGGTGCATCAGCCCGCGGGCCCGCTCGGCCTCTTCGTCGGCGATCTCGACCACCACCGAGGCGCCGTCGATCGTGAGCGTGGTGGTGGGCAGGCCGCTCCCCGTCACCAGCCCGCAGTGGGCCGATCCCGCCGCCAGCAGGGTGGCGACCGGGGTGGCGAAGGCATGGACCGACGGGATTCGCTTCACAGCAGGGTCTCCTGGCCCGACGCCTCGACCGGATCGGGCAGCCCCAGGTGCCGACGCCCGCGGGAGGTGATCACCCGTCCCCGCGGGGTGCGCATCAAGAAGCCCTGCTGGATCAGGAAGGGCTCGCTGGCGTCCTCAATCGTGTCCGCGCTCTCGCCGATCGCGGCCGCGATGGTGTCGAGCCCCACCGGACCGCCGTCGAACTTGATCGCGATCGCCTCCAGGATGCGCCGATCCAGCCGATCCAGGCCGAGGCCGTCGACATCCAGCCGCGCCAGGGCCGACTGGACCACGTCCAGGGTGATCCGGCCGTCGCCGTCGACCTCGGCGAAGTCCCGCACCCGGCGCAGCAGGCGGTTGGCGATGCGCGGCGTTCCCCGAGCGCGGCGGGCGAGCTCCTCGCTGGCGTCCTCGGCGAGCGGCAGGGCGAGGCGCCGCGCGCTCCCGCGGAGGATCTCCGCGAGCTCCTCGGGCCGGTAGAAGTCGAACGTGGACTGGATCCCAAACCGGGCCCGCAGCGGCGACGACAGCATGCCGGCGCGGGTGGTCGCCCCCACCAGCGTGAAGCGAGGCACCGGGAGCTTGACCGACTGCGCGCCAGGGCCCGAGCCCAGCACCACGTCGATCTCGAAATCCTCCATCGCCGGGTACAAGACCTCCTCGACCGCGCGCGGCATCCGGTGGATCTCGTCGATGAACAAGACCTCCCGCTCCCCCATGCTGGTGAGGATGGCCGCGAGGTCTCCCCCCCGCTCCAGGGTGGGTCCGCTCGCGGTGCGCAGCTCGACGCCGAGCTCGGTCGCGAGCAGGTAGGCGAGGCTGGTCTTGCCCAAGCCGGGGGGGCCCGCGAGCAGCACGTGGTCCAGCGCCTCGCCGCGCTGCATCGCCGCCCGGATGTACACCCGGAGGTTGGCGGTGATCGCCGTCTGCCCGACGTACTCCGCCAGGCTGCGAGGGCGGAGCGCCGGGTCCCGGCCGTCGACGGCCTCGGGATCGACGAGACGATCCGCGGTCATGGGCGCCCTCGTCCGCTCAGCACCCGCAGGGCCGCACGGAGGCGGTCCGCGAGCGGCGTGTCCGGTCCGAGGCCCTCGGCCTCCAGCGCGTCGGCCGCCCGGGCGATCTCGGCCCGCGCGTATCCGAGCTTGTCGAGCGCGAGCGCAAACCCGTCGTCGGCGGGCGCCACGGGCGTGGGTGCCGTGGCACCGCCCTCCGCCGCGCCGACGGGCCCGAGCTTGCCCTTGAGCTCCAGGGCCATCCGAGACGCCAGCTTCTTGCCCACCTTGGGGATGGTCGCCAAGCGGGCCAGATCGTCGTGCTCCACCGCCTGCGCGAGCGTGTGGCGGTCGAGCGTGTCGAGCGCCCCGAGCGCCGTGGTCGGCCCGACGCCGGTCACGCCGCGGAGGATCTCGAAGGCCCGCCGGTCCGCGTCCTCGGCGAACCCGAACAACACGATCGCGTCCTCCCGGACGTCGGTGTGGACATGGATCGTGACCGGCCCGGGCTGGGCGGTCCAGTGGATCGCGTCGCGCAGCGGGGCCATCACGGCGTAGCCGACCCCGTGGACGTCCACGATCACGCGGTGGCCGTCCCGATCGACCGCCATGCCCACCAACCGCGCGATCATCGCGCCCCCACGAGCGCTGGACGCCGGACGTGCGAGGCGTGGGTGATCGCGATCGCGAGGGCATCCGTGGCGTCGGTGGACAGGTCGGGCAGCGCGCCGAGCAGCATCCCCACCACCCGCGCGAGCGCCTGCTTGTCGGCCCGGCCATGGGCCCCGACGGTGCGCTTGACCACCATGGCGTTGTACGGCGTGGCCTCGTGGCCGCAGGCCGCCGCCGCCAGCAACGCAACCCCACGAGCCTGCCCGAGGCGGATCGCGCTCTCCGCGCTCTTGTGCTTGAAGATGGCCTCGATCGCGACCTCGTCGGGCGCGTGGGCACGCAGCGCCTCGACGAGTCCCTCGTGGATGCGATGCAGGCGCGCCCCCATCGGCTCGGTGGAGCGGGTGCGGATCACCCCGGCCGCGACGAAGTGGAACCGACCGCGCTGGCGCTCGACCACCCCGAAGCCGGTGGCCGTGCTGCCGGGATCGATGCCGAGGACGCGCATGGGACCTCTGGGGCAGGAAGCCCGGCGGGGAGGGAGACGAACGCGAACACCCATCGGGGGACGACGGGTGGAGGCCCTGAGCGTATCGGATACGCCGCGGAGGATCATCCCGGTTCAGGGGCCCTGTGGCCGACGGGCCACCACGCTCCAGATCCGGTTGAGCGCCGACCACGCGGGATGGTGGCGCGCCGCCGCCTCGAGGTCGAGCAGGACATCGAGGTCCATCGCCTCGGGCGCCACCCGCTCCAGCGGTCCGTCGAGCACGTAGTGGTGCGGGTCGATCCGCTCGACGACGAGCCCCGCCCCTTCGATCCACGCGCGCAGATCGTCCTCCTCCCAGGTTCGGACCCAGCCCTCCCCTGGCAGATCGACCACCCCGTCGCCCACGAGGGCATGGCCGATCGCACCCGGCGAGGCGTCGACCGCAGCCGCCCAGCCCCACCGCGCCTCCACGCTCAGGCAGAGCACGCCGCCCGGACGCAGGCGGGACACGATCCGATCCAAGGCCCCGACATGGTCCGGCACGTAGCACAAGACCTCGCACGCGATCGCGGCGTCGAACGGTCCTTCTGGCAAGGTGTGGGCGCCGGACCACGACACGTCGAGCCGTCCGGGCCTCCCCGGCGACCGCCAGACCAGCCGGCGCAGGCTCGCGAGGTCGGGATCCACGCCGTGGACGTCCTTGCCCTCGTCGAGCGCCCACAGCGCAAACCGTCCGATCCCACAGCCCACGTCGAGGACCGACTGCGCGCCCGCCAGCGCAGGCCCCCAGGTGTCCAGGTACAGATCGCGCTCCAGGTGCTTCAGGACGCGGATCGGGCTGTCCTCGTCGAGGAAGTCCATGTGGTCGGGGTGCTCGTCCCACGCCTCGCGGCTCTGACGCAAGTAGGCGTGCTCTGGGCCGTCCCCCACCGAGACGAAGCCATCGTCGGCGTCCATCCGGAACGCGCGCCCCACCAGGGGCACCAGCGCGTCGGTGGGCCAGGGCCCGGATCCGGGCAGGGAGAAGGCCTCCGTGGGCAGGCGCGCGGTGGTCAGCGACATCGGAGCTCCAAGGTGGGCGCCGCCCCCTACCGCGGTGGACCGATGAGCACCGTGCCGTAGCCCTCCGGGGCGGGCTGCGGGTCGCGCAACAAGATCCCGAGGGTGACGCCCAGCGCCACCGCCGCGGCCGCCCCTGCCCCGATCCCGATCCACATCCCAGTCGCCCCTCGGCGCATCGGGGAGAGGTCGGGGTCCATCGGATCGATCGTCGCCAGTCCGGGTGCGGGCGGCAGGCGCAGCGCGGTCGCGAGCGCCAGGTTGGAGGACGGGTCCAGCGGCAGCGGATCACGCGTCCGCACCGCGTCGATCTCGGGCTCCAGCGCGTTCCACATCGAGACCGCGTCCGGCCCCTGCACGCCCCGACCAAACACCCCCGCGCGCGCGTCGTAGAGCTGGCCGACCAGGCGTCCGTCGTCCACCCGTCCCACGATCAGGATCACGTCGACGCCCAGCGCCCGCCCCAGCGGCGCCATCAACGCCCGGAGCCGATCGGCCCGTCCCTCGGGATCGACCGCCCGCTCCCCCAGCGTCGGGGCGCCGAGCGGGACCGACAGCTCCACGATCTCGCCCCGCCCCACCGCGACCTGCCGCCACCCGACCCGGCCGTCCGCTGAGCGCAGGTGGACGTCGTGGGTGCCCGGGACGAGGTTGTCCAAGGTCCTGGGGAGTGCCCCGGCCGGACGGCCGTCGAGCCGGATGGTCGCCCGGCGCGCCTCCGCTGTGAGCTCCAGCGTGGCCGGTGCGGCCACCGCCGCCCCCCGGACCGCCTCGAACCGCAGGCGCAGATCGGGATCCCCCGACACCCGCTCGGGCACCCGGTACGGAGACAGCGCCGCCACCACCCCGAGCGCCTGCTCCGTGCCGACCTCGTCGCCCTGGGCCAGCCGCGTGATGGCATCGTGGACCGCCAGCGCCACCCGGGCTGCCGTCACCGGCACGATGGGGGCCGCCGCCTCGATCCGCCCACGAACCCGATCGAGGACCGCCTCCGCCGCGCCGAACCGTCCCTGATCGATCAGCGCCGCCGCCGCGCCGAGGTCGCCCTCCAGGTCTCCGACGAGCGCCTCGTACAGGACGTCGTCCGCCGTGCGCGCGAGGACGTCGGACAGGTCCTGCAGGCGGGTGGCCTCGTGCCCGGCACGCTCGACCGCACGCACGAGATCGTCGGTCACCGCGCGCTGGGCGACATCGTCCGCGTAGGGGTCGAACGATCCCACCAAGGCGATCTCGGCCGCCTCCACCCGCGGCATCCCCACCCCGACGACCGCCAGGAACGCGAGGCTCCGCAGGCCCCGGACGACGGGCGCGCCGCTGCCGCGGACGGGAGGGGACCACCGGCGTGGGATCGATCGCAGCGACGGCCTCCCGGGCGAGACGGGGGAACGTCCCGCGTCGTCGAAGGGTTATCTCACCGGGTCACATCCCCGGGTCCCCTGTGTCGACGCCCCCGTCAACCCGCCTCCGCCGTCCCGCTGGTCTGCTGCACCGGCTGGGCGCTGCTGTGTTGCTGCTCGGCGCGCTTGGAAGCCCCCTCCCCGCGCACGCACAGGACGCGGCGACCCTGATCCGGCGGGGCAACATCCTGGACGCCGTCCCCGCCACCGAGCGTGAGGCCCTGGCGCGTCCGGGCGATCTGGACGCGTGGGAGCGCTGGATCGACCTGTACCGGAGCGTGGGGCTGCTCTCCCGCCTGGTCCCCACCGTCCGGACCCGGGTCCAGCGCCACCCCGCCGATCCCGACGCGCACTACCTCCTCGGCCGGGCCCTGGACGACCCCGACGAGGCCCGCCGCGCCTACGAGGCCGCCCTGCGGATCAACCCGGATCACGCCCGGGCCTGGATGGGCGTGGGAGCCCTCGAGCGGGCCACCGGCACCCTCCAAGACGCCGCCGCGGCCTACCAACGCGCCCTGCGGGCCGACCCGTCCCTGGGCGAGGCGTGGGGTGGCTTGATCGCCGTGTACGGCGCGCTGGGCGACCAGGAAGGCGTGCAGAAGGTGTCCGAGGCCGCCGTGCAGGCCGTCCCCGACGAGCCCGGTCCGTGGTTGGCGCTCGCGGCCGCCGACCCCGCCCACGCCGGCACCGTGCTGCGCACCGCGGTGCAGACGGTGGGATGGGATGCGCGGGTGGTCGCCACCCTCGCCGAGCAGCTCTTGCGGGAGGGAGACGCCGCCGGGGCCCACGACGCCGCCCAGCGCGCAGTACGTCTGGACCCACGCCACCGCGGCGCCCGCTTCGCCGCGCTCGTCACCGCGGAGGTGCTCCAAGGCGCCCTCGACGTGCCGTCGGCACTCACCCTCGCCGAGGCCCGCACCATCCCCGGTCCCCAGGTCCTCGCGCGCCTCGACACCGTCCTCGCCGCGCACCCTCGGTCCGTGATGGCGCACCTCGCCCGCGCCAACGCCCACCCGCCCGACCACGCGGACGCCGCCCTGGCCGATCTGGAAGCGGCCTGGGCGCTCGATCCGAACCACCCCGAGGCCCGCGCCTCGCTCGCCTTACGCCTTCGCGCCGACGATCCCGCGCGCGCCGCCATGCTGCTCGCCCCCGTGGTGAAGGCCCGGCCCGAAGACCCCGCCCTCGCGGCAGCACTCGCCACCGCCCGCCTCGCCGCTGGTCAGGCAGCACAAGCCCTCGAGGGCGTCCTGCCCGCCGCCGAGGCCCACCCCTTCCACGTCGAGCTGGCCCTGGCCCACATCCACGCCCGAAGCGCCACCGGCGACGCCGAGGGCGCCCTCGCAGCGGCCCGCGCCCTGGCCGAGCGCCTCCCGGAGCCCCGCACCCAGATCGTGTGGGCCGTCGCAGCGGCGCAGGCAGACCGTCCGCACGAGGCCGCGCGGGTGTACCGCCGCCTCGCTGCGGAGTCCGGCGACGCCCGGTTCCTCGGCCTGGCCGATCAGCTCGAAGCCAAGCCCGGCCCCTCCAGCGACTGACCAGGCCGCCCGCGGCGCGACCGCGCGCTACTCGGCGCTGGCGCCGACATCCCGGTACAGGGTGACGTCGTCGCAGGTCCACTCGCGGCGGAGGCGCTCCGGCGTGCCGTAGTCGCGGCAGGTGCGCGCGTCGTCGGCCGAGGGATTGGACTGATCGTCCACACACGCGTCGATGTCGCCGTCGGTCCAGGGGGCGCCACACTCGTCGCCGTAGTCCGCCAGGTTCACGCACAGGGACTGGCAGGGGTTGTCGCACCCCGACACCAGCAGTCCGAGCCCGATCCCGAGCCCCCACGCACCGATCGCCGTGCCGCCTGTCCGCCTCATCGTGCCTCCGACGGCGCCGGGTATCCGCTCAACCCGAGGACGTCCCGCATGGTGTACGTCCCGGGGGCCTTGTCCAGCACCCAGTGGGCCGCCCGCAGCGCCCCGCGGGCAAACGCGTCGCGGCTGGTGGCGACGTGTCCCAGACGCAGCCGCTCCCCCTCGCCCGCGATCCAGACCTCGTGCTCGCCCACGACGTCCCCCATCCGCAGGGCGTGGACGCCGATCTCCACGTCGGTGCGGGGCCCCACCGCGCCCGCTCGACCGTGCAGGGCCACCGCATCGAAGTCCAGCTCGCGCGCCCGCGCCACCGCCTCGCCCAGGGTCCGGGCCGTCCCGCTCGGGGCGTCGCGCTTGTGGCGGTGGTGCAGCTCAACGATCTCGAGGTCGTAGGCGGGCAAGGCAGCGGACGCCTCGGCCGCGAGGTGGGCGAGGACGTGGACCCCGGCGCTGAAGTTCGTCGCCGTCAGCAGCGGCGCAGAGGCCGCGTGGCTGGACACCCGGTCGTCCTGCGACGCCGTCCGTCCCGTCACCCCACAGACCAGCGCCCGTCCCGCGAGCCAGGCCAGGGCCTCGTCCGTCCCCTCCGGCAACGACACGTCGATGACGACATCCGCCGCATCGAACGCGCCCGCGCCCGCCGGGGACACCGCCACCCCACAGGGTGCGATGCCCGCGAGGAGGCCTGCGTCCACGCCGAGGTGGACCGATCCCTGGCCCACCACCGCCGCGACCAGGTCGAACCCGGCTGGACCGGCCAGGGCGACCAAGCGACGTCCGAGGCGTCCGGACGCCCCCAGCACCGCGAGGCGCGGCGCGGCGGACATCAGAAGTGGACCCGCCCGAGGATCTGGGCGCCGAACGCGGCCGCCCGGAAGCCGTCGAAGGTCTCGTCGCTGTAGTTGGTGTACCGGTTGCCCGGGATGAACACCGCCGCCGTGCCCGCCACCGTGAAGAAGCGCACGCCGGTGTAGCGCAGACCCAGGTCGATCTCGTAGCCGTAGGCGCGGCGATCCGGGTCCTGCTCGTCGTCCGGCACGCGGGCGGTGCGGCCCGTGACGAAGGCGGCCTCGATCTCCAGCCCCCGCACCGGCTCGTACGCCACCGAGGGGCGCAGGTAGAGCATGTTGGTGACGGCGTTGCCGGTGATCGCGTTGGCGGCCGTACGCTCCTGCCCAGGAACATCCGACCGAAGCAGCGGCATGGGCTGCTCCGCGAAGAACAGACCGAGGTTCATGTCGCGGTCGAACGTGAACGCGCGGAGCTTCTCGTCGTTCGGATCCTTGTCGCCCGTGGCGAGCCCACCCTGGAGGTGGACGTCGACCTTGGGCAGGTCGAGCGACAGATCGAGCACGGCCCCGACGCTGACCACCCGGACGTCGTTGCGGCCGTCCAGCAGATCCCCGCTTCCGAACTGGCCGTTGACCTCGCCGTCGATCCCGATGATGCCGAACTGGAGATCGAACGCGATGTCGGCGATGAACAGGTCGAACCGCGCGCCGGACTTGGCGCCGCGACGCCGGTACGCGAGCAGGGCGCCCGCGTCGATGGTCTCGGTGCGGTACGCGCCGGCCACGTGCAGGGTGGTGGTGTCGTCGTTGTCGTTGACGAGGTCTTCGATGTTGATGTCGGCGCCGGCCCGGACCCAGACGTTGCCGTTGAACACCTTCTCCCAGCTCACCCGGTCGGCGCTGTCGCCGTACTCCTGGTTCTCGCCGAGGCCGTCGTTCCACCACAGGCCCATGCCCCAGTGCAGCGGCTGGCGACCAAACCGGAACACGCCGGCCTTGGTGCGGACCTCGCCCCACGCACGGGCGATGGTGATCGCGGCGGGGGTGGAGCCGTCCTGGAGGATGTCCGGCTCGTCGAGCACGCCCTCGGCGAGCGCGCCCGCACCCGGCGCGGTGGGGTCGGTGACCAGCTCGGAGCCCCACAGCTGGTTCTCCAGGGCCCGAAGCTCGACGTGCAAGCCCACCTGATCGCTGATCCACAGCCGCGGACGCAGGTTGAGGCGGTGCTGGACGTACCAGCTCAGGCCCTCGTCGGCCTCGATGTCGCGGCGGAGCGACAGGGTCTCGAACAGCCGCATCCGGGCCTGGTAGAAGCCCTCGAAGTCGATGTCCGCGGCGTGGGCGGGTGCTGCCCACGACATTCCCGCGAGCACGGCCGCCACCATCGTCCCGCCGCGCAGGGCGCGGGATCCACCCTCGATACGGGCGGGCGTCGCCGCATCACGGGCGTTCGTCGGGACATCGACACAGGTGGGCAACGGGCTTCCGGGGTGTTCGCGACGGGGCCGGCTATCACGCACCCCCCGCACCGCAACCGCCACCCCGGCCGCACGTGGGGGGCATCACCGTGGCTGAGGGATGCCCTACAGCGTCATCTTGACGCCCTCGATCTCGTTGAGCAGCGCGTACACCTCGAGGACGGTCTCCGGACCCGACAGCTCGGTCACCAGCTGCAGGGCCGACCACCGACCGGCACGGCTCGGGCGCTCCCGCACGTCTTGCAGGTGCTCGCCCTCTCCGAGTGCCGCCTTGACGACGGCGACGACGTCGGCCCGCCGCTCGGCCTCGACGATCACCCGAAACGCGAACGGGCCAGGAAAGCGGTGCTGGTCGCGAAGCAGATCCAGGGCGCGCGCACGGTCCATGATTCCTCCTCCCGCCCTGTTATCCGCCTGCGCGACCGGATGACCCCTCCCGGGCGATCCGCCCCCCGATTCCCCAAGACGACCATGGCCTGGCCTCCGCCCCTCCTCATCGCTTCCCACCCCGCGTGGTGGTCCCTCGACGCCACCCTCGCCGGCGTCGACCCCGACGACCTCGCAGCCCTTCCCTGGGACCCGGCGTTTGCCCTGGAGGCCGCCGCAGCCGCCGGAGAGGCGGTCAACACGACCGAGGACCGCCAGGTCGGCCACGTGTGGCTGAGAGATCCCGCCAGCGCCCCCTCCGTCCTGCTCGCCCAGGAGATCCAGGACGCGATCGATCACACCGTCTCCCTCGCCGCATCCATCCGCCGAGGCGAGGTCACCGATGCCGCGGGCGAGCCCTTCACGGACGTCCTGCACATCGGCGTCGGCGGCAGCCTGCTCGGGCCCCGCCTGCTGGTCAGCGCCCTCGGGGACGGACCGGACGGCGCCAGCCGAGGCCTGCGGGTCCACGTCGTCGACAACATCGATCCCAACGGGCTGCACCGGGTGGTCGGACGGATCGGTGCCCGCATTCGCTCCACCCTGGTCGTCGTCGTCTCCAAGTCGGGGACCACCTCCGAGCCCCTCGCCTCCCTGGCCCTGGTCCGGGCCATGCTCGAGGAGCACGGGCTGGATGCGGCCTCCCGCCTCGTCGCCGTCACCACCCCCGACTCCCCCCTCGCCGACACCGCCCGCGCCGAGGGCTGGCTCGCCGTGCTCCCTCTGTGGAGCTGGGTTGGCGGACGGTTCGGGACACTGAGCCCGGCCGGCCTGTTCACCGCGGCCTTGGCGGGGCTCGACGCCGCATCGCTGCTCGCCGGGGCCGCCGCGATGGACGCCTGGACCGCCAAGGCCCCGCCGCTCGACAACCCCGCCGCCGTGCTCGCGGGCGTCTGGTACCTGCTCGGCCACGGCCGGGGGGACCGCAACCTGGTCGTGCTCCCCTACCTGGACCGCCTCCACCGCTTGGGACGCTGGCTACAGCAAGTGGTGATGGAGTCCGTGGGCAAGGCCGAGGACCGCGACGGGAAGCCCGTCCAGCAGGGCCTCACCGTGTTCGGCACCAAGGGCAGCACCGATCAGCACGCGTACGTCCAGCAGCTCCGCGATGGCCGGGACGACGCCATCGTCCTGTTCATCCAGACCTTCGACACCGGCGTGCCCGCCCTGCGCCTCGACGCGGGGAACACGGCGGGCGACGCCCTGCAGGGCTTCATGCTGGGCACGCGCCGCGCCCTCGCGCAGACCGGACGCCCGAGCCTGACGCTGTCGGTGGGACGCCTCGACGAGCACGCCCTCGGCTCGCTGATCGCCCTGTTCGAGCGCGCGGTCGCCCTGTACGCGGGGCTGATCGGCGTCAACGCGTTCGACCAACCGGGCGTGGAGGCGGGCAAGCGCGAGGCCCGTGCCCTGCTGGAGCTCGGCCGTCGCATCGAGGCCGCCCTGGTGGACGGCCCGGCCACCGTCCGCACCCTCGCCGCCCGCCTGGACGCCGATCCCCTGGAGACGCTGTGGCTGCTCCACCGCCGGGCGGCCCGGGGGGCCGTCGTCGCCCAGGGCGATCCCGCCACCGATCCCTGGTCGCTCCCCAGCTGACGGGGCTGCACCCATCGCGCAGGGTGTCCGACGCGCCATTCGGGAGCGGATCGGTCCGCACCGCCCCTCACCTCGACCGCGCACGCGCCCCGAAAGCGTCTTGATCACGGCCCACCCGATCCCCGACGTTGCACGCGGAGGCTGGGCTCCCATGCTGCGGCGTGCACCCGGTCGCCCTGCGGGGAATCCGCAGAACCGAATCCGGTCCCCCGGTCATCGGGCCGAATCCCTGATAGGATGCACACGGTGTCCTGGAGGCCCCATGTCCGCGATCCGAACGTTCGTCCATGACGAATCCGGTGTGGCCATCACGGAGTATGGCCTGATCCTCGCCGGCGTCGTCATCGTGATGATCCCCGCCCTGAGCACGACGGGGACCACACTGGTGCAGCAGTTCACCACCACCATCGACTTGCTGATCAAGGTCCGCGAGTGACCCACCGCGGGGACCGGCCGTCCCCGCCCCGCCGCCCGCAAGGAACGGTGGACGGGGCCATCGCCCTGGCTTGCTGGCGTTCCCAGATCGTCGCGATCGCGGGACTGCTTCCCCCCCTGGCGCTGGCCGCTCCCCTGCCCGGTCCGCACGCGGAGCACGCCGCGCAGTTCGAGCGACTCGAGGGCGCCGCCGCCTCCACGCCCGCCGCGGCGTGGCACGCACCGCGCGTCCTCCCCGCCCGGCCGCCCCCCGCGACCCACCGGGTGTACGGCTACCTCGCTTGGTGGGACGACGACCTCACCACCGTGCCCTGGGACGCGCTGACCGACCTGGCGCTGTTTCAGGTGGAGGTCGCAGCGGACGGCACGCTGGGGAGCACCGCCCACTGGGACGCCACCGCTGACGCCCTCGCGCTCGCCGCCCCGTACGACGTCGCCATCCACCTGTGCGTCACCCAGTTCGACACGGCCACGCTGCGCACCCTCCTCGGGTCCGCCACCGCCCGGGCGCGCCTCGTCACCGCCCTCGCCGACGCCGTGGACGCCCGCGGGGCCGACGGCGTGAACATCGACTTCGAGGGCATGCCCGCGGATCGACGCGACGAGATGGTGGCGTTCGTCCAGGCACTCGCCGCGGAGGTCGACGAGGTCGTCCTGGCCATTCCCGCGGTCGATTGGTCGGATGCGTGGGACCTGGCCGCCCTGGACGACCACGCCGACCTGTTCTTGATGGGGTACGCCTACCACTACGCCGGGAGCAGCCGAACCGGGCCCAACGATCCCTTGTTCCACGGCGGCGACGTGGGCTCGATCTCCCTGTCGCGCTCCATCCAGACCTATCTGGGGGACGGGGTGGATCCTGCCCGGTTGATCCTCGGGCTTCCCCTGTACGGCTACCGGTGGCCCGTGGCGGCCGGGGACGACGCGGTCGGCGCCACCACCACCGGCTCTGGCTCCGCGGTGTTCTGGTCGGAGACGGCCGCCGACCCCTCCGCGCCCCGGTGGGAGTCGGTGAGCCACACCCCATGGCGGGTGGGGGCGAGCACCCAGACCTGGTTCGCCACGGTCCGCAGTGTGACCGATCGCATCGATCACGCCCTGACGATGGACCTCGCAGGCATCGGCTTCTGGGCCCTGAACTACGACGACGGCGACGACGCGCTGTGGACGGTGGTCCGCGACCGCACGCGCCTGGACGACCCAGAGGACGAGGGCGGTCCTGACGACAGCGACACGCCCCCCGCCGACAGCGCGTCCCCCACCGCCACCCTGCGGGTCGGCGAGCCCCTGCTGGTGCGACCAGGCGACATCGCCGTGCTTCAGGCCGCCGTGGACGGCCGGGACGTGGACGGCTGGCGATGGACGCAGACCGCTGGGCAGGCCGTCACGCTCGACGACCCCCACGCGCGCGCCCCCCGCTTCTTGGTGCCCGCGGTGGGCAGCTACGCGTTCGAGGTCGAGCCGCTGATGGCGGGCGAAGCCCTCGGCCGGGCAGACGCCTGGGTGGTGGCGATCTCGCCGGCAGGACGCCCCCGAAGCGGATGTGACACCGGCGGCGCGTCAGCGCTCGGACTGCTCGGGCTGCTCACCGTCCTCACCGCGTCCACCCGCAGACGCCCGCGGCCCGTCCGCCACGAGCACGACCGCCGGCGGTAGGTTCCGCCACACGGTCTCCGTGTGCCACACGCGCTCGAACCGCGACGCCAGCAGCGCCTTGAACGCCCGGGAGGCCGGTCTCCCCTCGCCCGACAGGTAGACGTAGGTCACGAACCGGCCATCGGGCTGGAGCGCCGCCACCACCCCGTCCAGCACGCCGGCCTGGGTCGACGCGTCCCACAGCGTCCACGGCAACCCGCTCACGACCCGATCCACCGGGCCCACGTCCACCGAGGCGAGCACCCGGGGCAGGTCCCGTCCGGCCGCACACGGCACGGCGCACAGGCCGGGGCGAGACGCCACCAGCGCCGCAAACAGCGCCCGATCGGGCTCCAGGGCCACGAGCCGCGCGGTGGGATGGGCTCGACGGATGGCGTCGGTGACAGGCCCCGTGCCGGCGCCGAGCTCCACCACGACCCCGTCCTTCCCCAGCGCCGCGGCCTGCACGACCCGCTCCGCCAACGCCGGGCTGGTGGGCCACACCGATCCGATGCGGTCCGGCGTCCGCACGAACGCCGCCAGCAAGCGCGCGCCGTCCTCCCAGCCGCTCATGCTTTGCCCCGCAGGCGGTCCACCCAGGCCGTCAGGTCCTCGAGCGCCAGGTACAGCAGCGGGATCGCCACCAGCGTCAGGGCCGTCGCAAACAACAGGCCGACACTGATCGCCACCGCCATCGGCGCCAGCAACGGCTCCCGTCCGCCGAGGCCGACCGCGAGCGGGAACAGCCCCGCCACCGTGGTGATCGTGGTGATCAGGATGGGACGCAGCCGCACGAGGCCCGCATCGACCACCGCCTCCCGGGCCGGCACCCCCTGCCGCCGCCGCGCATTGATGAAGTCCACCATCACCAGGCTGTCATTGACGACGATGCCGATCAGGCCCACCGCCCCGATCATCGCGATCAGGGACAGGTCCAGGCCGAACACGAACAGGCCGAGCACACAGCCCGCCAGCCCCAAGGGGACGGCCGACAGGATCAACAGCGGCTGGAGGTGGCTCTGGAACTGGAGCGCGAGCACCGCGTACACCAGCATCAACGCCAACAGCGCCGCCCCCGGAAGCTCGGCGAAGCTCTCTTCGGTGTCCGCGAGCTCCCCGCCGTAGAACAGCGAGGTCCCGGGCCACCGATCCCGCTCGGCGTCCCACCACGCTTCCAGCGCCCGCCGCTCCTCCGCCGCGGTGGTGAGGGCGTCGTCCACGTCGGCCGACACCTGCACGCTGCGGGAGCCGTCCACCCGGCTCAAGCGCTCGACGTCCCGGGTGCGCTCGACGCGCGCCACCTGGGACAGCCGCAGCACCGCACCGTCCCCCCGCACGAGCGGCAGGTCGCCCAGCGCGTCCGGATCCGGCGCCTCCCCCCAGATCACGCGCACCTCCGTGGTGCGTCCGTCGACCGGGATCTCCACCGCCGTCCCGCCGTCGTAGGCCGACCGCACCGCCTGGGAGACCTCCGGGGCCTGCACGCCGAGCGAGGCGGCCCGCGCCGCGTCCACCACCACCCGCACGACCTCCGCGCCCCGCGCGAGGTCCAGACGAAGGCCCTCGACCCCCTCCCGGGTCGCAAGCCACGCCGCCAAGGCGTCCGCCGCCTCCTCGACCACGGCGTCGTCAAGCCCCCGCACCCGCACGTCGACCGCCTTGCCCGCCGGCGGTCCTCCCGTGAGGGTCTCCACGCCGAGCTCCACCACCCGGGGATCGTGGCCGAACCGGTCCCGCAGGCCCTGGAGCACCCCGGGAACCGCCGCCATCACCTCGGGCGCATCGACGAACCCGACCTTGACCTGGCCGTGCCGTCGCCCCCACACGGGAAAGCCCTGGGGGCTGAGCTGCTCGCCCACCCGACCGGCCGCGTACACCATCGTGCCCGTGGCCTCGTCCGCCAGGAACTGCTCGACCGCGCGCACCACGCGGGTGGTCTCGTCGCGGTCTGAGCCCGGCGCCAGGTCGACGTTGACGAAGGCGAACACCGGGTTGCCAGCGGTGGTCAGGCTCCGCCGCATCACGGTGGACAGGCCCAGCGCGCCCACCACGAACAGCGTCAACAAGCCCAGGACCGGCCAGCGCCACTGGGGCCGGGTCGAGACCCGCAGGACCGGGGCGTACAGGCGCTTCACCCAGCGTGTCGCGGGGTTGTCGCGCGGCCCCTCCTCCGACGCCACCGCCGGGGCCTCCTCCGCGTGGTGGGCGAGGTGGCCGGGCAGCACCACCAGCGCCTCGAACAGGGAGGCGAGCAAGGACAGGATCACCACGGTGGGGACGAAGGCCATCACCTGCCCGACGGTTCCCCCGAGCATCAGCAGCGGCGCGAACGCCAAGCAGGTCGTCGCGACCGCCGCGACCACCGCCGGCGCGACCTCCAGGGTGCCGTCGACCGCCGCGGTCAGCCGATCCTTGCCCAGCTCCAGGTGGCGCTGGACGTTCTCGACCACCACGATCGCGTCGTCGACCACGATGCCCGTCACGAGCAGCAAGCCGAACGTGCTCACGACGTTCACGCTCGTGCCCGTCCCCTGCATCATCACGACGGCGCCGAGGTAGGCGACGGGCAAGCCCCACAGCACGAGCAGGGCGTTGCGCAGGCCGATGAACACCACGAGGACCAGCCCGACCAGCACCGCACCCGCCAGCCCGTTCATCGCGAGCGTCTCCAGGCGGGAGCGCACCATGCGCGCGCTGTCGTCGTAGGCGACGACCTCGAGTCCTGGCGGCAGGCCGTCGACCGATGCCGCCCACGCCTGGATCGCGGGCACGGCCTCCAGCGCGTCGGCCTCGTCGATCGGACGCACCAACAGGTCGATCGCCGGACGGCCGTTGACCCGCACCTCGACGTCCGGCGCCTCCCAGCCGTCCTCGATGCGCGCGACGTCCCCGACCCGCAGCGTGGTGCCGTCCTGCGACCGCAGCGCCACCTGGGCCAGATCCTCGGCCCGGGACACCCCATCCACGGTGCGCACGAGCACCGTGTGCCCGTCCGCGTCCACCGACCCCGCCGGCGCACCAGCCGATGCAGCCTGGATCGCCGCCCGCACCGCCTGCGGCGACAGGCCGTGGCTGAGCGAGGCCGCGCGGTCCAGTGTCACCCGGACCTGGCGGGTCCACGCCCCCTGGATCGCCACGTCCTGCACATCGGGCAGGGTGAGCAAGGCGTCCCGGAGATCCTCCGCCACGTCCAGGCGCCGTGGGTCCCCGAGCAGGCCGACATGGGCCAGCGGGATGCGCAGCCGGGCGATGCCGACCCGTGGCACGAGGGTGTCCTCGGGGAGATCGTCCACCCCGTCGACCGCTTGCTGCACGTCGTCCCGCGCGCGCTCGACGTCGGTTCCGCGGGTGAACTCCAGGCTGATCAGGGCCCGCCCCTCAGTGGACTCGGCGTAGACGTGCTCGACGCCCTCCACCCCATCCAGCGCGTCCTCCAGGGGACGGACCACCTGCGCCACGAGGTCGGCCGGCCCCGCCCCGGGCCAGGGCACGACCACCGTCACCCGATCGGTGGAGACCTGGGGGAACTCCTCCTTGGGCAGGCGGCTCCACGACAGCAGCCCCGCGATCACGACGGTCCAGAAGACCAGATCCAACAGGACCGCGTTGCCGGTCGACATCCGGACGATGCGCTCGATCACGGGGGCGGCTCGACGACGACGACCGCGTCTCCGTCCGACAAGGGCTCGTTCCGGTGCGTCACCACCCGATCCCCCGCCGCGATCCCCACCACCGCGACGCGATCGTGGAGGGTGCCGCCGGGCGTCACGTCGACCCGCCGGACCTGGGTCCCCTCCACCACGAACACCACCCCGTCGTCGATCGCCCGTCGGGGCACGGCCACCGCGCCCTCCGGCCAGGTGCGGGGCACGGCCACCGTGACGTCCACCGGCGTGCCCGGGGCCGGACCGTCCGTCCCGTCCAGCACCACCGTCGCTTCCCAGGTGCCATCGGTCGCCGACGCGGCCGAGGCGATGCGCGTCACGTGCGCGGGCCACGCCCTCCCTGCCGCGCGCACGATGATCTCGGCGTCGGTCGCCCGCGCGCGCTCGTCCGCCAGCAGCCCGAGTTCCAGCCGTCGGCCCGTCAGATCCACCACCCGCACCACCGGGACGGACGTGCCGACCGTCTCCCCCACCTCGGGGTCGATCGCCGCGATCTCCCCGTCGAACGGAGCCCGGATCTGGTGGTGGTCTCGGTTCACGCGCGCCCGATCCCGCTCCCCCTGGGCCCGGTCCACCGCTGCCTGCGTGCGCGCGACGGCCGTCCGCACCTCGTCGCGCTGCGCCTCGCTCGCGCCGGTGCCCAAGGCCTCCACCCGCGCCTGCCGGGCCTGGGCCTCCTCGTGGGCCGCCTCCGCGTCGCGCACGGCCGCCTCGGCGATCGCCAACGACGCCTCCGCCTCCCGGCCGTCCAGCCTCAGCAGGATCTGACCGGACCGGACCGGGTCGCCGATCTCCACCTCGCGGGCGACCACCCGCCCAGCGCGCAGCGGGGTCATCCACACATCCCGCGCGGCGCGCACGGTGGTGTGGACGGTGCGGGGGGCGTGGTCTCCCAGCGCCTCGACCGCCACCGCCTCCACGCGCGGACGCATGTCGATCGTCGCGACCGGCGGTGGGTCACCGCAGGCGATCACGCCGAGCACAGCAAAGGACAGCACGGGAAGCGGGCATCGCATCGTCGCGGTGCTAACCCCGCGTCGTGCCCCCGGTTCGACCGGTCGTGGCCCGTTCCGTCACCCGGAGGATCCCATGCGCGCCATCCAGTTCGACCGCAACGGCCCGCCGTCCGTGCTGCAGGTGGTGCAACGCCCGGATCCCACGCCCGGCCCCGGTCAGGTCCGGGTGCGCGTGGCGGCCTCCGGCGTGAACTTCGCCGACGTGATGGCCCGCATCGGCGTGTACCAGGACGCGCCGCCCCTGCCGTCGGTCGTCGGCTACGAGGTCTCGGGGACGATCGACGCGGTCGGTGACGGGGTGGACGAAGCGCGGATCGGCGAGGCTGTGGTCGCGATGACGCGGTTCGGTGGCTACGCCGACACCCTCGTCCTCGACGCCATCCAGGCCTCGACGATCCCCGAGGGCGTGGACGTGGTCGACGCCGCCGCGATCCCCGTCACCGGGCTGACGGCCTGGATGATCCTGCACATCCTCGGCCGGGTTCGCGCCGGCGACCGGGTCCTGGTGCTCGGTGCGGGCGGGGGCGTCGGGCTGATGGCGCTCGACCTGATCAAGGAAGCCGGCGCCGAGGCGTGGGGTGCCGCGTCTCCTGGCAAGCACGCCTGGCTCGCCGACCGTGGCTGGGACGCGCTGGTCGACTACCGCCAGGACGGCTGGGCCGAGGCGTTGGCGGCGCGCACCGAGGGCTTCGACCTCGTGCTCGATCCGGTCGGCGGACGGTCCTGGGGCACGTCGCTGGACCTGCTACGACCCGGCGGACGCCTGGTCGCGTACGGCATGAGTGCCAACGCAGTCGGGGAGCGACGCAACCTGCTCGCCGTGATCCGCAACGTGCTCGCGATCCCCTGGCTGCGCATGATGCCCGTCGCCTTGATCAACGAGAACAAGGGCGTGCTCGGCGTCAACATGGGGCGCCTGTGGGACGAGGGTCCACGGGTCCGCGGCTGGCTCGACGAGGTCCTCGCCCGGGTCGCCGATGGACGCATTCGACCCGACATCCACGCCCGGGTTCCATTCGACCAGGCCGCCGAGGCCCACCGGATCCTGCAGGACCGCGAGAACCGGGGCAAGGTGCTGCTGGTCCCCTGACCGGGGCCCGTGCCGCGAGGAGGAACGATGGGCGAAGCGAACGACGCCGTCGCCGACACCGCACAGCGCGCCTTTGCCGAGGGCGCGTGGGACACGGTGGTCGACACCCTCGCCGCCCTGCCCGACGACGCGGACGCAGGCCACCTGCTGCTGCTGCGCGCCGAAGCCCGCCGTCGCCGAGGCGATCCGCCCGTCGAGGTACGGGCCGACATCCTGCACGCCGTGCGCCGCGCGATCGGAGACCCCACGCGGCTCGTCCGCGCAAGCCGGATGCTCCGCCACCTGGGCGACACGGTGGGCGCCCTGACCGTGGTCGAAGCCGCCGTCGCCGCCGCGCCCGAGGCCGAGGGTCCCCGGCTGGCCCACGCGGAGATCCTCGGTCACCTGGGACGGGAGCGCGAGGCGGTCCTCACCCTGGAGGACGGTCTCGATCCCGCACACGCCCCCCAGCGGGCCCTGGAGGCCGCACGCCGTCGCCTCGATCGGGCCGACGGGGCGGGCGCCGCCACGCTCGCCGCCGCCGTGGCCACGCTGGACGGTCCCCACCGCGCCGCCGCCCGCGACCTCGCCTGCGACGCCCTCGTGGCAGCCGGGCAGCCCGAGCGCGCACGGGACTACCTCGACGACAGCGGTCCGCCGCTGGACCGGCTGCGACGCCACCTCGACACCGGCGACCTCGACGGCGCCCGCGCCGTGATCGCGGTGCTGCCTCCCCCCGCGCGCGCGGCGTGGACCGCCCGCTTGGCGCTGTGGGCCGGCGACCTCGACGGCGCCGCCGACCACGCGCGACGCGCGGGCGACGTCCCCCTGGCCCACCTCGTGCTCGCCGCGGTGGACGTGATGCGGGACGCGCCAGACCGTGCGGCGCTCGACCACGCCGTGTCCGTCCAGGATCCGTCCATGGGCTTGCTGGCCGATCGCGCCGCCGCCCACGCCTGGCGCGGCGAGGCCGCCCGCCGCCTCGGTGCAGGAGACCGGGCCCGCCAGGACGGCCACCTCGCGCTCGACGCCGAGGGCGCCTACCTGCTCGGGCCGGGCGGGCAGCCCGGTGGGTCCGAGGACGACGAGGGCGACGACGGCGACGATGGTGTCG
>JAUHWK010000353.1 GCA_030424555.1 bacterium
GACCTGCATCGCGTCGAGCAGGATGGTGATCGCACCGGCGGTGAGGGTCTCGCCGAGCGCCTGCACGTCGGAGGTGGCGCGGGTGAGCAGGCGGCCGGTGGGCTGTTGGTCGAAGAAGGACTGCGCACGGGTGATCGTGTGGCGGTACACGGCCTCGCGCACCCGGGTGATGGTGCGCATCGCGGCGTAGGACAGCGCCAGCGTGTGGACGGTCTGGAACAGGACGCCGAGCGTGACGGCGCCGAAGTACCACCAGGCCATCCGCGTCGCGCCGTCGAGATCGCCGGGCAGGATGTGCTCGTCGATCGCGGCCCGCAGGATCATCGGCTGGGCCATCACCATCAGGGTGGTGAGGGGGGCGACGACCAGGGCCATGCCGTACAGCCAGGCATCGTGCCGCAGGTACGGGAGCAGGTCGCGGAACACGCCGCGGCCCTCGTCGCGCTGGAGGTCGTCGGTGGTGGGCGGGGCAGGAGGGGTGCTCATGCGGCGTCCTCCCCTTGCTGGCGAATCCAGGTGTCGCGGTACAGGCCGGGCATGTCGCGCAGGACCTCGGGGCGGTCGAGGGCGGCGACCCGGCCCTCCTCCAGCACCAGCACCAGGTCGGCGTGCTGCAGGGCGCTCACGCGGTTGGCGACGAGCACCGTGGTGGGGCGGGTCCCACCGACGGCGGATCCACTGCGCAGCGCGCCGAGGAGCTGCTTCTCCGTGGCGTGGTCGACCGCGCTCATCACGTCGTCGAGCAGGAGCAGGACGCCTCCACGGGCGAAGCCTCGCGCCAGGGCGGTGCGCTGCCGCTGTCCGCCGCTCAGCCGCACCCCGGCCTCACCGACGCGGGTGTCGGTGCCGTCGGGCATGGCCTGGAGGTCGGGCGTGAGCTGACACAGGTCCAGCACCTGCCCGAGGCGCGCGGCATGGTCGGCGGAGAACGAGGTGGCGGCAGCCTCGGGATCGTCCATCAGGATGTTGTGGGCGAGGGACTCGCTGAACAGGAACGGGCGCTGCGCGACCAGGGTGGCCCGGGACCGCCAGTCGTCGAGATCCAGGTCGCGAAGGTCCACCCCGTCGAGGTGGACGGTGCCGGCCGGGGGATCGACCAGGCGCGACAGCACGCGGAGCAAGGTGGTCTTGCCGGATCCGGTGAGCCCGAACACCCCCAGGGTGGCCCCGGCAGGCAGGTCGAACGAGACGTCGTGCAGCGCGGCGTGCTCGCTGTCTGGGTAGGTGATCGTGAGGCCGCGCACGGCGAGGGCCGGGGGGGCCGTCGGGGCGGGAAGGCCGGCGTCGTCGCGGGCGAGCTCTGGCCGATCGATGGGGGTGT
Source organism: bacterium (assembly GCA_030424555.1). Classification (GTDB taxonomy): domain Bacteria; phylum Myxococcota_A; class UBA796; order UBA796; genus JAUHWK01. The sequence continues at coordinate 1,322 of JAUHWK010000353.1, forward strand.
ACAAGACCTCGTCGACCCGCTCCAGGGCGGCCTGGGCTTGGCGCACGATGCTGAGCAGGAAGCTCGACGAGCGGATCGGGTTGGTGACGAAGCCCACCAGCGTGGTGAACGCGACCAGCTCACCGATCGTCATGTCGCCCGCGATCACGCGGGGCCCGCCGATCAGCAGGACCAGGAACACGTCGACGTCGGCGGCGAACGCCAGGGACGGGCCGAGGATCGCCCGCATCCACGACTGCTCCAGCATGGTGGACAGGGCGGCGTCGTTGCGCTCCGCAAAGCGCTTGGTGAACGCTTCCTCGGCGGCGAAGCCCTGGACGGTTGCGACGCCCCGGTAGGTGGACAGGATCCAGCTGGACAGCTCGGCCTGCTCCACCTGGAGCCGACGCATCAGCTCGAACATGCGCTGGATGATCAGCTGCACGACCCCCAGCGCGATCGCGAGCGGCAGCGCGAGCCACAGGGTGAGGGTGGGATCCAGGGCGGTCATCTGGGCGACGGCGAACCCGAGGGCGATGACGGTGTTGGCGATCTGCAGCACGCCAAAGCCCGCGAGCAAGCGGAGCATGTTGACGTCATTGCCGATGCGGCTGAACAGGTCGCCGGTCTCGTAGCGGTGGAGGAACGAGGGCTGGTGGCGCAGGGTGGTGTCGAACAGATCCCGCTTGACCGCGGCCTCGACGTGCCGGCCCGGCGTGAAGAACAGCACCCGGCTCGCGGTGCGCACGCCGATCACCACCACGCCCATCACGCCGACGGTGAGGGCAGCCTGGAGCACGGCCCCTTGCCCGCCTGCGCCGTGGGCGAGGGCGTCGATCCCGTGGGCGAGCTGCACCGGGATCGCCACACTGATCGCGTTGGTGGCGATCAGGGCGAGCAGGCCCAGGACGTACCAAGCTGCCCAGGGCTTCATGTAGCGGCGCACGAAGCGCGCCAGGGGGGCGTCCACGGAGGCTCCACACCAGAGCGGGGCCTCCGATGGTGGAGGGGCCCGGTCTGGAGGGCCGCCCTAATGCGTCCCGGAGGACGGGGACGGTCAGTAGCCGTCCGTCTCCTTCCACGCGGTGGCGTTGGCGAGGATCATCATCAGCGCGCCGACCACGAGGAGGGGGATGGACCACGTGGAGGTCGGCAGCAGGCCGATGTTGTCCAGCGCGGAGAACCCGATCTGCGAGAAGTCGGAGTTGAAGTCTCCTCCGACCCAGCCGAACGAGTAGTACAGGTTGAGCAGGCCGGTGCCCGCCATCAGCCCGCCGATGAGGAGCAGGGCGAGGTGCAGGCCGTGGCCGCGCTCGGGGGTGGTCTCGTGCTCGGACGCCATGGTGCGCCTCCCAGATTGGTGGCGGGAGTTAGCCGTTCCAGGGTGGGGTGGCCACGTCGCAGGACGTTGCGGGGGGCCTCCGTGCTTGCCACCCCCGTGCGGATGGGGCACCTCGGGCGGTGGGAGTGCCTGTGATCGAGGACGACGCCATCGGCGGGGGGCCAGCCGGCCAGGACGCGGCCCCTCCGGACGTGCTCGGGGACCTCGGCTGGTACCGGGATGTCGCGCGGGTCGCCGCGCCGGATCTCGCGGACGACGCGCGGCTCGGGGACCTCGGCTGTGGCGACGACGAGGAGATCGTCGCGCTGCTTCGACGTGCGCGCGTGCCCCGTCTCCGCCCGGTGCTCGTCGTGCTCGCGGCCCGTGCGGGAGGGGCAGCCGAGGTCGACGCCGAGATGCAGTACATGGCGGAGCTCCTGCACGCGGCGCTCACCGTGCACGATCTGGCGCTCGGGCGGTCGGGTGGCCGTCGCCGTCGGCTCGCGCGGCGTGTGCTCCGGACCGGCATGTCCTGGCTGGGCGGCAACCGGGTCCTGCTGCGTGCGATGGAGCTGGCCCGCCATGCGCCGGTCCCCGATGTGCTCGACGACCTCATCGACACGATGGGGGCGTTCCAGGAGGCGCGCGAGCTGTCGGCGGCGCTCATCGAGGAGGGGGTGCCCGACCTCGAGCAGTGGTCCGAGCACGCGGACGGCCACACGGGTGCGCTGCTCGCGTTCTGCTGTCGGGCCGGGGCGCACCTCGGCGGGGCGGGTCCGGCGGACGTGAGCGCGCTGGGACGCTACGGCCGCCACCTCGGTCGGCTGTGGCACGCGGCGGAGGATCTGGTGGTCCTTCAGGGGCCGCAGGCCGAAGCCCACCTCGTCGGACGGGTCACCTCCGGCCGTCCCATGCTCCCGGTCGCCGTGGCCCTGGCCCGGGACCCAGCGTTGGGGGCGGTGTGGCGTCGTGTGGCCACCACCGGAGGGGACCCGGGCGATGCCCAAGCCCTGCTGGACGGGATCCACGCGGCGCGGGGCCTCGCGGGCTCGCGGGAGCGGGTCGCGCAGGAGCACTGGCTGGCCCGGCAGGCGCTCAGCCGGCTGGAGGCCACGCCCCATCGGCACGCCCTGGAGCGGCTGGCGAGCGGCTTGGCCCGGGCACCGTTCGAGGACGCCCCCGAGGCGTTCGCGGAGCCGTCCAGCACGCGGTGAAATCAGCGGTCTTCGCGCGGCGTAGTGGGCCGTGGAGGATCGCGAATGCCCCTCGACGCCCTGGCTCAGCCCCCGGCCTGCGGACCCACGAGGGTCCGTCTGCGGCGGGCGACGGGCGTGAGGAATCGCGACACCGGGGGACGTCCGCGAACATCTCGCGTGTGTACGTTCCCCCTGACGCGGTGCGTGGACGCCCCCGCGCGTTCCGGCACCGTCGCGGCCGACCCAGGCATTGGGTAGCCTTCCAGCACGGAGAGACGCGCATGATGAACGTCCAGGACCGTCCCCGCCGTCGCGAACGACTCACCGCCGACGAGGAGTGCGACCTCGCCCGCCGCATCCACGCCGCCGAAGATCGGGCGCTCGACGCCCTGGAGGGACTGACGTTTGCCCAGTCGATCCTGACCCGGCGTCCGGGGCGCGCGGAGCGAACCCGGGCCGGCGCGGTCGATCGGCTCGAGGATGCCGTCGAGGCGCTGTGGGACCGGTCGCGGGAGGACGACACCCTGCGCGCCCCCGCCCGTGCAGCGCGGCAGGCGTGGGCCGAGGCCGAGCACCTGCGGTGGCGGCTCGCGATGTCGGGCCGACGGATCGCCCACGGCGAGGCCCGCAAGCTGCACGGGCCGTTCATGAGCGAAGAGGACCTGGTCCAGGAGGGCTACATCGGCCTGCTTCGCGCAGCCAAGCGCTTCGACCCCGACCGCGGCATTCGATTCT
>JAUHWK010000008.1 GCA_030424555.1 bacterium
CGCCCTCGACGGCGACGTCCGCCAGTGCGAGGAGGGGACGTGGAGGCGGGGATGGCGTTCCGCGCGACGTTGTTCAGGACCCAAGGGAAGGGCGGCTGGCACTTCGCTCCGGTTCCCGACGCAGAGGCGCCGTTCGAGCCCGGTCCCTGGGGTCGTGCCCCGGTTCGCGCCACCGTCGACGGCATCACCTGGGACACCAGCGTGTGGTTCGACAGCCGGCGCGGGGTCCTGCTGGCGGTCCGGAAGCGCGTGCGGCGGGGCAAGGGCGACGGGGACGAGGTGACCGTGGAGCTGGCGGGGCGCGAGGGCTGACCTACCAGCTCGACCCGGCGCCGCCGCCCCCGGACATGCCGCCTCCGAAGCCGCCGCCTCCTCCGAAGCCGCCACCCCCGAAGCCGCCGCCGCCCCCGAAGCCGCCGCCGCCCCCGAAGCCACCGAACCCTCCACTGTTGTGGGAGGACGACGTGTGCACGACCGGGGGCACGACGCGGGGCAGGATCACCATCGCCACCCAGTCGTGCTGGCAGTGCTCACAGTGGCCATGCTTGCGGCACTGCCCGGTCTCGGTCTCGGATGGACGGCGCACGATCGTGGTGTCGAGACGGACGGTGTGGTGCGTACACTTGGGGCATGCGTGCTCCAGTGCGAACCGTCCAAGGTGGGCGCGAAACTCGGTCATGTCGCAGGCATCGCACCGGTACACGTCGTGCTCGACATGGCCCAGGCTCTCCTCGAGCTGCTCGGCGACCGTGAGGTAGGCGTCCTCTTCGTCCTCCGACACCTTGCGCATGCGGCGGTTGCAGGCATGGCATCGGACGGGGCGCGTTCGCTGGGCGTACACCGTGAACCCGATGGGCACCCCGAGGGTGAGCAAGGCCAGGCCCGCGATCCACCAGCCCGTCGAGGTGTCCCGTCGGCCGCTGCCATCCTTGGCGATCTGGGCGGGTACCCGACCTCGGGTTCCCTCCCGCGCGGCGTCTGGATCGCGCTGGAGCCGCTTGACCACGTCGTCCATGCCGCGGGCGATCCCGTCTCCGAAGTCGCCCGCCTGGAACCGGGGCACCATGGTTCGCCGCTGCATGCGACCGAGCCAGGCGTCGGGAAGCAGGGCCTCCAGGCCGTACCCGGTCTCCATCTCCAGCCGCCGTCGGTCGACGACCAGCAGGACGAGCAGACCGTTGTTGGCCTGCTCCTTGCCGATGCCCCAGTGGTTGAACAGCGCGGTCGCGAAGGCCTTGGGCGTGCGATCGGCCGCGTCGACGGTGACCACGGCGATCTCGACCCCGAGGGTGTCGTGGGCGTGCTGGATCCGACGGTCGATCCGCGCCTCGTCGTCCTCGGAGATCACGCCGGCCTGGTCGGTGACCCAGCGCCCCTCGTCTCGGGGGTTGGGGACGTCCTCGACCGAGATCCCCCATGCGACCGCGATCGCGAACCACCATCCCATCGCCACCTCCACACCCGTGCCACCAGGATAGCGGACGGCCATGGGCCCGTCCGATCCATCGCGTGATTCCCTGCCGGACCACCTCGTCGACGATGTCGTCGCGGAGGCGGGTGCGCTGCAGGACGCCGCGGAGGCCTCGGCGCGACGCACCGCGTCGGTCCAGGACGTCGAGCGGGCGGCGTCGGAGCTCGGGATCGAGCCCGCGTATGTCCAGGAAGCCCTGGCCGCCCGCGACGTGGCCGCCGAGCACGCGGCGCTGGCGTCGAGGGCCCGGCAGCGGTCCAGGCGTAGGGCCCTGTGGTTCGGGGGCGCGATCCTGGTGGCGGTGGTGGCGCTCGGTGGGCTGATCTCGGTGGCCACGCAGGTGGGCACGGCGCAGGTCGAGGCCCGGGTGGACGCCGCAGGGCGCCAGCTCGATGAGGTGCTGCGGCGTCAGGCGGATCTCGTCCCGATGTTGATCGCCCTGCACGGTGCTCGCAGCGCCGACCTCGACGCGGCGGCCGAGGCCGTCCGGGACGCGGAGACCTTGGATCAGCGTGTGGCCGCGAGCGCCTCGCTTCACCAGGCGCTGCTCGACGCGATCGAGGCGCTGCCTCCGGCCACCAACGAGGCCCAAGCCATCCAGCGGATGGCCCTCCAGGACGAGCTCGTCGGCACCTGGACCCGTGTGCAGACCGAGGCCCGTCGGCTGCGAGAGGCGCAGGTCCGCTGACCTACCAGGGCAGCGGCTCTCCGCTCATGTGCCAGAAGGTGCCGGTGTTGTCGGGGCCCAGGGCGTCGAAGCGGGCGATCAGGCCGGCGGCGGAGGTGTCGGTGTCGACGAGGCCCGAGTTGGCGGTCATGTCGGTCTTGACCCACCCCGGGTGCAGCAAGCCCACCGCGATGCCCTCCCCTGCGAGGTCGACCGCGAGAGAGCGGCCCGCCGCGTTCACAGCGGCCTTGGACATGCGGTAGCCGTAGGCGCCCCCGCTGGTGTTGTCGGCCATCGAGCCCATCCGGCTGGTGATGATCGCGAGCCGGGACGGGTTGGCCATGCGCGGGCGCAGGGCGGCCGCCAGCTTGAGCGGTCCCAGGGCGTTCACCTCGAACATCGCCCGGCAGCCCTGCAGGTCCAGCGCGTCGAGGGACGACCCGATCAGGATGCCCGCGTTGAGGATCGCGCCGTCCAGCGTGACGTCTCCCAGCCGATCGCCCAGCGAGGCGCACGCGGCGTCGTCGGCCACGTCGAGGTCGATCGTGCGCACGCCGAGGGCGTCCAGCCCCGGGGAAGTCGCGCGGATCGCGGCGATCACGGTGTCGCCACGCGCGACGAGCTGCTGGGTGAGGGCGAGGCCGATGCCGCGGTTGGCACCGGTGACGAGGATGGTGGCCATGGGAACTCCAGGTGGGACACGGGGGGTAGCGGCCCGCGCCGGGGTGTGGGTGTCCCGGGGTGTCGAGACCGCGCGGGCGACCGCGGTCGGCTCGACGCGCGTCCGCCCAGCGTGCGTCGAAGCGGCGCGGTGTCCACGGGCACCCGCTGGACCACCGCCTCGGTACGCTGGGCGAGGAGGAGCGCCTCCCCCGCGTCCGCCCGCCGGATCCTCTCCGACGGGCGGCCCTCCGCATCGCGCCCATGGAGGGTGGGCATGGGGCCTCCACCCTGGGCGATCGTCGATGGGCCCGGTCTCGGGACCGAGGAGCGCCGCCAGGGGGCGACCCTACTTGGCGGCCTTGGCCTCGGCCGCGTCGGCGGCGTCCTGGGCGGCGGCGAGCTTGGACAGCAGGCGATCGCCCGTGGTCGTGATCTGCTCCAGGGTCTGGGTGCTGCGCAGCACGGCCCGGTCGAGCCAGCGGTCGAGGAGCTCCCCGCGGGACGGATCCTGCTGGGCCTGCGTCCAGAACAGCTCGGCGACGGCCGCGTCGGTGAGGATGGACGCGAGGCGGTCGGCGTGGAGCATGGCCAGGGCGAAGTCGCGCTTGGGGTCGACCTGGAGGAACAGGGCCTTCCACTGGGCGGGGGACTGACCGCGCAGCTGTCCGAGCTTGGAGCCCGCGAGCCGGCTGAGGAGGAAGCCCAGCGCCTTGAACTTGGCGAGCTGGATCTTCGCGACCCCGCGCTCCCGCTCCGACCCGGCCCGGATCACGTCCCACTGGGCCTTGGCGAACCCGGAGAAGAACGCGGATGGGTCCTTCATGATCCCCATCAGGCTGTCCTTCATCGCCATCAGGGCCTGGATCTGGGTGGTGCCCTCGTAGATCGGGAACACCATCGCGTCCCGGAGGTACTTCTCGACCGGGTAGTCCTTGCAGTAGCCCGACCCGCCGTGGACCTGGATCGCGCGCCGCGCGATGTCGACGGCCTTCTCGCCGCCGTACCACTTGAGCAAGGGCGTCAGGAGGCGGGCCTTGGCGCCGTGGTGCTTGATGTCCTTGGTGATCTGCGCCTGCTCGGCCTCCGACTCGGGCGGCATGAACCGCAGCCGCATGTCGAGCTTCTGGGCGATCTCCTCGTGCCAGCCCGCCATGATCGACATCGCGCGCATGGCCTGGATCTCGGTCTGCATGTCCTCGAGCATCTCGGCGATCATCTCGTGGCGATCGATCGTCTTGCCCATGCTCGGGCGCTGGGCGGCGTAGTCGACCGCGGCCCGGTACGCGGCCTCCGACACGCCGATCGACTCGAAGCCGACGCCGACCCGGGCGTTGTTCATCAGCACGAGCATGTGCTTGAACCCGTCCCCGCGCTCGCCGACCAGCATCGCCGGCGACTTCTCGAAGCTGATCGCGACGGTGGCGGAGCCGTTGTGGCCCAGCTTGTGCTCGACGCCGTCGATCGTGGTGGTGCGGACCTTCTCGCCTGCGTCGTCGTACGACCAGGCGGGGACGAGGAACATCGACAGGCCCTTGAGGCCGGCGGTCTTGCCCTCATCGGGCTCGGTGCGGGCGATCACGAAGTGCCAGCGCCCGTGGCCGCTGGTGATGTAGATCTTCTGGCCGGTGACGAACCAGTTCCCGTCGTCGTCCTGCTCGCCGTAGGTCCGCAGCGCCGCCATGTCCGAGCCGGCGTCGGGCTCGGTGATGTCCATGCTGCCCCAGGACTCGCCGCTGGCGATCTCGGTGATGCACTCCTCGAAGCGGGTGGACGTGATCTGGGGCGGGTCGAGCGTGAACTCGGAGCTGCCCTCGCGGATGCTGTACGACAGCGCTGCCATCGCGATCCCGCCGTGGAAGCTGACGTGCGCGCACACGCTGACGTCGGCCCGGCTGAACATCTCGTTGTTCATCTGGAGCATCAGCAGCGGGGCGTTCATGCCGCCGAGCTCGCGGGGGACGCACAGCCCGTGCACGCCGAGCTCGGCGATGCCGGCCATCACCTCCTGGGTGACGGCAGCCTCCTCGACCTCCCCGTCGACCACGTGGGGGTGGGCCTCGTCGAGCTCGCGCCAGCGGGGGGCGATCTCGTCGGCGATGAACCCGCCGACCATGGTCAGCAGGTCCTTGTACAGGCCGACGGCCTCCTCGATGGACTCCGGGGCGTCCTCGGCCTTGAGGTCGTGCTCGGAGAGCCGGACGAGCGGCTCCCAGTCGATGCCGGTCTCGACGTACCAGCGGAGATCAGCGTTGTCGTCGTAGAAGTTGGCCATCTCAGGCCTCCTGGGGATGGGGGTGCAGGGCTGCGCGGGCGATGCGCGTCAGCTCAGAGAGCTGCGTGTCGACCGACGGTTCGGGGGAGAGCAGGGCGTTGGCGCGGTCGCCGATGGCGAGCACGCCGATCGCGGTGGTGATCAAGATCTGGACGAAGGCCTCAGGATCGGCCTTGTGGTGGGCCATGCCGGCGGCCTGACCGGCCCGCATCGCCTGGGTGAGCAGGCCGGTCCACGGCGTGAGGTGCTGGCGGAGGAGGGCGCGGAAGGCGTCGGGCCGATCCAGGGCCTCGCGCAGCAGCAGCAGGGCGCGGCTGCGGTCCTCCAGGAAGAAGGCGTACAGCGCGTCGAGCAGCGCCTCGAGCCGAGGGCCTCCCGCCGTGGCGGCGGCCATGATGCGCGGAAGCTCGTCTTGCCAGTGCCCGAGGAGCTGCTCCAGGACGGCCTCGCGCAGCCCGTCCTTGGAGCCGAAGTGGTAGACCAACGTGGGCTTGGACACGCCCACCGCATCGGCCACCGCTTGCAGCGACGTGCCCGCCACCCCCCGTTCCGCGAACAGGCGCGTGGCCTCCCGGAGCGCGAGGGTGCGCACGTCGAGGTCGTCGAGCTCGGGGGTGGGTGCGCGGGTCATGGAGGGCGGGGCTCTCTACCAAGTGGTAGACAGAGGACTACCGTGCGGTATCGGGCCTGTCGAGGATCGCGGGCCGTGACGGATCGTGGACGCGGGGTGCGCCAGATCCGGGGTAGACCGCCGCGTTGCGTAGGAGGCAGGATGACGGTCATGCGGACGTGGGGACTCGTGCTGGGGCTGGCGGCGTGCGGAGCCTCCGACGCGGACGGCCCGGACACCGACGTCGTCGAGACCGACACCGGGGTCGAGCAGGAGACCGAGGCGGCCGATCCCGACGTGGTGCGGGCGTGCATCCTGGAGACCTGGCTGGGCCAGACCTGCACCGGCTGTCACTTCGGTGGCAACAGCCTCGTGCTGACGAAGGATCCGCTGGAGGTGCTGCGCACGGGGACCCAGGAGGCCCACCCGTCCGAGCCCTTGCTGGTGTCGGGGGATCCGGAGGCCTCGTGGGTGGTGCGCAAGGTGCGTGCCCGGGCGGGCTTGGACACGCTGGACTCCGACGAAGGCGATCCCATGCCCCCCGATCGGATGATCTCGGAGTCCGACGCAGAGCGGCTGGCGGCCTGGGTCGAGAGCGGGGTCCCCGACTGTCCCTGAGGGGCGGCCGATCCCGGTCGCGATAGGGCGCGCTCCCCGTCCCAGGACCCGGAGGCCCCCATGCTCGACCGCTGGAACGACGACGACGCCCAGGCCTTTGTGGACCGGTACGCCGCCGCGCACGGCGAGGCGCTCGCCCTGCGCACGTACAGCGCCCGCCTGTTCGGGGCCGAGCCCCAGCTCGTGCTCCACGGGGGTGGCAACGCGAGCGTCAAGACCGTCCAGACCGATCTGCTGGGGGACGCGGTCGAGGTGTGCTGCGTGAAGGGATCGGGCTGGGACCTCGCGAGCATCGAGCCGCAGGGATTCCCGGCGGTCGCGCTCGCGCCCATGCTGCGCCTGGTCCAGAGCCCCGCGCTCACCGACGAGCACATGGTGGCCGCACAGCGTGCCCACTTGCTCGACCCTTACGCTCCCAACCCGTCGATCGAGTGCTTGCTGCACTGCCTGCTGCCGGCGGCCTACGTCGACCACTCCCACGCGGACGCGATCGTCGCGCTTACCAACCACCCGGACGGCGAGGCGCTGATCCGGGAGGCGCTGGGCGAGGACGTGTTGCTGGTCGACTACGTCAAGCCGGGGTTCGACCTGGCGGCCGAGGCGTTTGCTGCGCGGCCGGACGTGTCGGCGATGGTGCTGATGCAGCACGGCCTGTTCACTTGGGGCGACACGGCCGAGGACAGCTACCGGGCCCACATCGCCCTGGTCTCCAAGGCGGAGGCCCTGCTGGCGGCGCGCGGGGAGGCGGGGATTCGGCTGGCGCCGCCGACGGCGGTCGAGGCGGCGCAGGCGCAGGCGGGGGCCTTCGCGCCGTGGCTGCGTGGGGCGCTCAACCGTCGGCTCCCGGCGGGCGCGGCGCGCTTCGTGCTCCACCACGTCGTCGACGAAGAGATCCTGGGGCTCGTCGACGACGATCGGCTTGCTCGGTGGGCCGGGTTCGGCACCCTCACGCCCGACCACAGCATCCGCACCAAGCCGGCCGCGTGTGTGGTGGTGCCGGGGGAGGATCCGGGGGCGGCCTGCGAGGCGGCGGTCGGGGCGTACATCGAGGACTACACCGCCTACGTCGACGCCCAGATCGCGCGCGTCGGACCGGTCACGCGGCTGGATCCGCTGCCGCGCGTGGTCCACGTCCCCGGGATCGGCACGTTCGGCGTGGGGACGTCCCCCAAGTCGGCGGCGATCTGCACGGACATCGCCCGCCACACCCTGCGAACCAAGGCGCGGGCCGAGGCGATCGGGCCCTTTGAGCCCCTGGCGGCCGATCACCTGTTCGACGTCGAGTATTGGTCGCTGGAGCAAGCCAAGCTGGCCAAGGGCGGGGCGCCGGGCCCGTTTGCGGGACGGGTCGCGCTGGTGACGGGGGCGGGGGGAGCGATCGGCGCCGGGGTGGCGCGTGCCCTGCGGGCGGCGGGATGCTGCGTGGTGCTCGCGGACGTCGACGGCGACCGGCTCGAGGCCGCGGCCCAGGCGCTGGGACCGGGGCGGGATCTGGCGACCGTGGTGTTCGACGTGGCCGACGAGGCCTCCGTGCGGACCGGGTTCGACGCCGCGTGCGCGTGCTTTGGGGGCCTGGACGTGGTGGTTCCCAACGCTGGGGTTGCGGCGGTCGGCACCTTGGTGGATCTGGACGCGGACACGTTCGCGTCGGTGCAGGCGGTCAACGCCACGGGCGTGTTCCTGACCCTGCGTGAGGCGGCACGAACGCTGCGTCGCCAGGGCACGGGCGGCGACGTGGTCGTGGTCGGGAGCAAGAACGTCGCGGGACCGGGGGCCGCCTTCGGGGCGTACAGCGCGAGCAAGGCCTCGGCGCACCAGCTCGCCAAGATCGCGGCGATGGAGCTGGCGTCCGACGGGATCCGGGTCAACGTGGTCGCGCCCGACGCCGTGTTTGCCGACACCGCGGACGGCGCCATCCCCAGCGGACTGTGGGCGGAGATCGGGCCAGGTCGGGCCGCGTCCAAGGGCCTGTCGGTCGACGAGCTCGCGGCCCACTACCGGGATCGAAACCTGCTACGGACGGGCATCACAGGCCTACACGTGGGCGAGGCCGTCGTGTGGCTCGCGTCGGGTCGGGCACCCGTGACCGGCGCGGTGGTGCCGGTGGATGGGGGGGTGCCCGCGGCCTTCGTGCGGTGAGGGCGCGGCGGGCGGTGCGAAAAGTTTTCAGCACCGACCCAGGTGCTGGGGTAGCCTCATGGTGCGCACCATCCTGGGGATCCCATGACGGGGTACTTGTTGCTCGCCGCGTTGTTCGTGGCGATGCTCGGCGTCGGCTACCTCCTTCGCCACCGGCTCTTGGAGCTCGGACTGTCCCTCACGGCCATCGCGGCGGTGATGGCGGCGGGTTCCTACCTCGCCAAGCAGCATGGGCCGCCCTGGCTTCAGTCGTACGTCACCGACATGCAGGGCAACGTGGAGCAGGCTGGAGAGCTGGCGATCCAGGCCGTGGAGCAGGTCGTGGGTCCGCTGGACTCGTTTGGGGTCGACGACGCCGCCACGGTCTCCGAGAAGGCGGTGGCCTCCGCGGCGGGCACGGTGGTCGAGGGGGGCAAGGCGCTGGGTGAGCTCGACAAGGCGGTCGCCGACGCGAAGGCTGCGGGCGCGATCTCCGACGGCACGGGGGGCGCCAAGGGCAAGACGCTCACCCTGTCCGAGGCATTTGGGATGACCGGTGGGCCCGGCGCGCAGGATCCCGGGGTCACCCGCGACCAGCTCCACGTGCTCCTGGCGGGCATGTCGGAGACCCGCGGAGAGAAGCAACGCCGGTCTGCGTCCGCGCTGGCGGGCCAGGACGTTCGGGTTCAGGACGTGCTCGCCCTCGCGGAGAACCTGGAGCACATGGAGTCGCGCACGCCGGGGGTCCGCTTGTCGCTCACCCGCTCGGTGGATGCAGCGGCGGACCATGTGGATCGGATCGAGCTCGAGGATGGCCGCGTCGTGTCGATGGACGTCCTGCGCCTGGTCACGGCCGCCGACCGCGCGACGCTCGCCTCGTTCGACGGCCAGCTGACGGTGTCGCGTGCGCTGGCCCTGCTCGGCGGCGACGAGAACGCCCGGCGCCAGCTGGTCGAAGCCTCGGGTTCGAACACGGCGAGCGGGACGGACCCTGCCGTCGCCCAGGCGGCGCAAGGATCGACGGACTCCGATCGCGCGGTGGCCGACAAGGGTCCGGCGCAGCGGGGGCGGCTGTTGTTGTTCGACGCGGATGGAAACCCGGTGGGGGCGGCGTCCGTCGCGCGCACCGAGGGCACGGGGATCAGCGGACGCAACGGGGTCGCCGAGGCCGAGGGCACGGGGATCAGCGGGCGCAACGGGGCGGCCGAGGCCGAGGGCACCGGGATCGGCGTCCGGAACGGGGTCGCGGAGCCCGAGCTGGCGCCGGAGAACCGTCCGGTGACGACGGTGCCGAAGAAGCGCCGGTCTTCCGGTCCAAAGGACGCGCTGGCACCGATCACCTTCTGAGCGTGCCCGACGCCGTCTCGGCTGCGGGCTAGCGTGGCCGGGAGGCGTCGGGAGGCTCGGTGGCACAGCGGGCGGTCGTGATCGGGGCGGGCATCACCGGGGTGCTGGTGGCCCGCGCCCTGAGGGCGGACGGATGGGCCGTCACGCTCCTCGACACCCACCACCCCGGGGCAGGCTCCTCCAGCCGCACGGCGGCCGGATGCCGACAGCAGTTCTCCACGCCCTCGACGGTGCGGGGGATGCGGCACGCCATGGCAGCCTACGACGCCCTCGGCGAGGAGATCGGCACACCGGTCCTCAAGCGCCACGGCTACCTGTTCCTGGTGGGGCCTGGAGGCCGGGCGGCCGCCGAGGCACGGGTGGCGGTGCAGCGCGAGGCCGGTCTGGCGGACGTGCGGTGGGTGGACGTCGATGCGATCGCGGAGATCGGGCCTGCGGTGGATCCGGCGCGGGTCGAAGGGGGGACGTGGTGTCCTTCGGATGGGTTCCTCCTGCCTCAGCTGGTCTACCAGGAGGGGACGCGGCTCCTTCGACAGGCGGGCGGCGAGGTGCGCGCACGTGCGGAGGTGGTGTCGGGGACCACGGTCGGGGGGCGGCTCACCGCGGTCCACACCGTCCACGGACCGGTGGAGGGAGACCTGTTCGTGGACGCGACCAACGCGTGGACCGGGCGCCTGACCCAGCGGCTGCAGGCCACCCCGCTGCCGGTGCAGGCGACCACCCGCTACCTGTGGTTTCTCGCGCGCGGGGAGGCGGCGTCTGCGGACGATCTGGTCCGGTGGCCGATGGTGATCTCGCCGTCGGGGACCTACGTCCGCCCAGAGAATCGCGACACGTTGCTGATGGGGCGCGCGGTGGGGGACGCCGTGGAGGATGGCGACCTGGAGCGTGCTCAGGATGCGGTGCCCACCCAGTACGCCCACGATGGCGGGCTGGAGACGGCGCCGGTCTCGGCGTGGATGGACCTCGCCGAGGCCATGCCGGACCTGGGGGCGCTGGGGGGGCTCACCGCCACCGCGGGCGGGCTGTACGCGATCACGCCCGACCACAACCCGTTCCTGGGGTTCGACCCTGCGATCGGCAACCTGATCCGGCTGGTCGGGTTCAGTGGGCACGGGGCGATGTTCGGGCCGTTCACCGCGGTGGTCGGGGCGGCCTTGGCGGCCGCAGGGAAGGATCTGCCGGGCATCACCCTGCCTGAGGGCTACGTGGACCTCCAGGCCTTCCACCTCGGCCGCGACGCTGCGGCCGCCGAGTCCATGGTGATCTGATGCAGTCCCGAACCGTCGTGGTGGGGGTCGTCGCCGCCGCCCTGCTGGCCGCCGTGGCCGTCTTGTTCCTCCTCACCCCAGGCGAGCCCGCGCTCGACGTCCCCGAGGCGGCGCAGGCCCCGGAGCCGTCCAAGGCCAAGGGCCTCGCCACCCGGATCGTGACGCCACAGGCCCGGCCCACGCCGCTGCCACCGGCTGGACTCGTCCTTCCGTCGGGACTGCCGCCCGAGGGCGTCCCGCTCGAGGAGATGGTGTACGAGCCGGTGCCGCTGCCCGCGACCTTCCAGGGGGTGCGCGGCCTGTTCACCGACCACGCCAAGATCGTCCGCCGGTGCCTGGAAGACGTCACCCCACCCGAGCGCGATCAGGGCCCGCTTCCCTCGCGCGTCACGGTCCAGCTCACGGTCGCCCCGGGCGACGGCAAGGTCTCGTCCATCTCGGGGATCGAGGTGATGGGCGACTACGACCGCAACTTCTCGGGCTTCACCGGCTGCCTCGCGACCCGCTTCCGCGACGTGCGCTTCCAGGCCCCACCGGATGGCATGGTCCGCACGCTCACCTGGCAGCAGCAGGTGCCGCGCAACGCCGCGCCCTGACCTGGCTGCCCGCGGTCGTCGCCCCGTGCGGGACGGGGCGTGCGCGGGGTCAGGGTTGCCGCACCGGCAGATCGAGCACGCCGGCCAGTGCCGCGGCGATCTCCTGGGCGCGCGCCTCGGCGCCGGCCTCGTCGAACAGCAGGACCGCCTCGCCGCCGGGCTGGGTGGCCTTGATCCACGCGCAGGTGGCGTCGCCACCGACCAGCAGGCCGTCGAGGTCGTCGGCGGACAACACCAGGGCTTCGGGCTCCCCATCGGGCACGATGCGTCGAACGGTGAGGGTGCGCTTGGTCCGGGAGGTCTGCACGTCGAGCGCGTGGTGCTTGGCGCAAGGCGGATCGGTGTCGGGGGTCCAGACCACCACGTGGGCGGTCGGCACGGCGGGGCCATCGGGACCCACCGCGAGCTCCGGACCGACCCCGATGAACCAGGTGCCCACAGGGAGATCGGCAGGGAGCGTGGCTTCGACGTGGCCGGCGTCGAGCACCGTGGCGGGGACCGTGCGGGTGTCGGACCAGGTGGCGGGGCCTTGGCCGTCCTCGAGCAGCTGGCGCAGGGCGAGGACCGTGGGCTCGGCGAAGCGCTCTCCGGAGACGGTGAGCACGGTGCCGGGCCGCAGGAGGGCGGGCTCGGCCGCAGTGACGACCGGCGGCTCGCCACACCCGGTCCCGACGGCGAGCAGGGCGGCCACGATCGGCCACAGCGCGTGGGTGAGGGGGACGACGGGTCGGCGTCGGACGGGCATCGGGCCTCCGGGTCTGCGCGCCTAACACAGGGGGCGCGGGGGCTGGTGCGGGGCGCGGGGCTGGACGGTCCGGACCCCGCGGGTTGTCCCCGCCACGGAGGTCGTGATGTCCCAGTCTGAGCGCAGCCGTGTGGACGGTCCGGTGGTCTTGTGCATCCTCGACGGGGTCGGGATCGGAGAAGGGGGCGAGGACGACGCCGTGGCCCAGGCCGACACGCCGGTGCTCGACGCCCTGCGGGCCACCTGTCCCATGCTGGCGCTGCGGGCCCACGGTCCTGCGGTGGGGCTTCCGTCCTGGGGAGACATGGGCAACAGCGAGGTGGGGCACAACGCGATGGGGGCGGGTCGGGTCGTCGACCAGGGCGCCAAGCTGGTCGGCCACGCACTCGCGGACGGATCGGCGTTCGATGGGGACCTGTGGAAGGACCTGATCGCCTGTCCCACCCTGCACCTGCTGAGCATGGTCAGCGACGGCAACGTCCACGCCCACGTCGATCACCTGTACGCGCTCATCCGGCGTGCGGTGGACGACGGGGTCCGGCGGATCCGGATCCACGCCCTCACGGATGGACGCGACGTGGGCAAGCGCACGGCGTTGCAGTGGTTCGAGCCGCTGGAGCAGTGGCTCGCAGGCCTGGCGGACGCTGGGGTGGACGCGCGGATCGCCAGCGGCGGGGGGCGAATGCACCTCACGATGGACCGGTACGAAGCGGACTGGGCGATGGTGGCGCGGGGCTGGCGCTGCCATGTGGTGGGCGAGGGCAACCCGTTCCCGTCGGCGTGCGATGCGATCCGCGCGTTGTACGAGGCGGATCCGGAGGTGGATGACCAGTGGCTCCCCGCGTTCGTCGTCGTGGACGAGGCCGGGGAGGCGGTCGGCACCATCCAGGACGGCGACGGCGTGCTGTGTACGCACTTCCGCGGCGACCGAGTGATCGAGATCAGCCGGGCGTTCGAGGAGGGCGACAGCTTCTCAGGGTTTGACCGGGGCGACCGGCCGCAGGTCGTGTACGGCGGGATGATGCCCTACGACGGCGACCTCGGCGTCCCGCGGCGCGCGCTGGTCCCGCCACCTGCGATCGACCGCACGGTGGGCCACGAGCTGGCGGACGCGGGCTTGCGCACGTTCGCCTGTGCTGAGACCCAGAAGTTCGGGCACGTCACGTACTTCTTCAACGGCAACCGGAGTGGGCGCATCGATGCGGCGCTGGAGCACTACGAGGAGGTCACCAGCGACGTGCGGCCGTTCGACGAGGCGCCGTGGATGAAGGCGGCCGAGGTCACCGATGCGGTGCTCGCGGCGGTGCAGTCCGGCGACTGGGACCACGTGCGGGTGAACTACGCCAACGGCGACATGGTCGGGCACACCGGGGATCTTCAGGCGACCAAGGTGGCGATGGCGTGTGTGGACCACCAGCTCGGGCGGTTGGTCCGGGGCGTGCGCAAGGCCGGCGGCGTCCTGCTCGTCACCGCCGACCACGGCAATGCAGAGCAGATGTGGCAGCGGGGCAAGGGCGACACCGTGGCGCGGGACGAGGAGGGGGTACCGGTCCCGCGCACCAGCCACTCGCTGGCGCTCGTGCCGTTCGTGGTGGTCGATCCCGAGGGGTCGATCGCCGTGCGGCACGACCTGGAAGACCCGGGGATCGCCAGCATCGGTGGGACGATCCTCGATCTGCTCGGGGTGGCCGTGCCCACCGGGTGGGCGCCGACGTTGGTCCGCCGGCGCCCGGAGGCGTGATCAGGTGAGGAGGTCGGCGACCGCCGCCTTCTCCTCCTCGAGCGCCGCGACGTTCTCGGCGATCTTGGCCTTGGCGAAGTCGTCCAGCGGCAGGTCCTCGACGACGGTGTACTCACCGCCCTCGCAGCGGACCGGGAAGCTGAACACCAGCCCCTCGGGCACGCCGTACCAGCCCTTGCTCGGCAGGGCCATCGACACGATCTGGCCGTTGGAGCCCAGGAACCAGTCGCGCATGTGGTCGACCGCGGCGCTGGCGGCGCTGGCGGCGCTGGAGGCGCCCCGGGCGTTGATGATCGCCTTGCCGCGGGTGGCGACGGTCTTGAGGAACTCGCCCTTGAGCCAGGCGTCCTCGAACTGCTCGGTGACCGGCGCGTCGCTCAGGGTCGCGAAGCGGACGTCCGGGTACATCGTGTCGGCGTGGTTGCCCCAGATGAACACGTCCTTCACGGCGCCCGCGGCCACGCCCTTGGAGACGGCGAGCTGGCCGACGGCGCGGTTCTGGTCGAGACGGGTCATCGCGGTGAAGCGGCCGTTGTCGATGTCGGGCGCGTGGTGGGCGGCGACCAGGCAGTTGGTGTTGCAGGGGTTGCCCACGGTGATCACGCGGCCGTCGGGCTTGATGCCGTTGAGGGCCTTGCCCTGCCCGACGAAGATCTTGCCGTTGGCGCTGATCAGATCGGCGCGATCCATGCCGGGGCCGCGCGGACGGGACCCGACCAGGAACACGGCGTCGGCGTCCTTGAACGCGGCGGCGGCGTCGTCGGTGCCCTCGATCGAGGTGACGAGCGGGAACGCGGAGTCGTGGAGCTCCATGATCACGCCCTGGAGCTTGTCGAGCGCGGGGGTGATCTCGAGCAGCGACAGGGCGATCGGCTGGTCCTTGCCGAAGCAGTCGCCCGACGCGAGGCGCCAGAGCAGGGAGTAGCCGATGTTGCCGGCCGCGCCGGTGACGGCGACCTTGAGGGGAGCGGGCATGTTGCCTCCGGGGGATGGAACCAGGGGTCCGGGTGGCCGTCGACGCTAACCGTCGGACGGCGTGGACGCCGGGGCGTCCCGTGTCGCGATGGTGATCTTCGCCTCCAGCGTGGCGGGATCGCCGGGAGACCCCGAGGCGTCCGTGTCGTCGGACGGGACGGTGGGGGCGGTCGCGTGCAGCGTGAGCCGGGCCGCGCGGGCCAAGGGACGACGCAGGTCGACCCACACCGTGCCGTCGGCCGACAACGTGGGGACGACCTCGCCGGGGACGGCGGCGTGGGAGGTGAGGGCCAGCGAGACCTCGGCGGCGTGGCGGGAGGCGGACACCAAGGTGGCGGTCCAGGTCAGGCCAAGGCTGGCCTCCCCTTCGTCGGCTTCGATCGTCCAGTGCCAGCGTGCCCCGGGGCCGACCCGCGCCTCGGGCCACGGAAGGGCGGTGGCGGCGAGGGTCCAGGTGAGGTCTCCGACCAGCTCGGCGGCGACCTCGTCCAGTCCGGTGGGGTCTGCGCGGACGCCGTGACGCTGGAGGGGATCCAAGGGGGCCGTGGGCGGCGAGGTGCTGGCGATCGCGCGCACGGCGTCGATCCCGGCGGCCATCGCGAACGGGCTCGCGCCGTCCAGCAAGATGTCGGTCGGTGTGACCAGGACCCGGTCGTCCTCCACCGTGACCAGGGCATCGACGGTGGAGGACACCCCAGGGATGCGCTCGCCCTCCACGGTCGCGACGTGGGAGCGCGCGACCTGCATCTGCCAGCGATCGCCGGGCGAGGGCTGGACCCGCAGCAGGCGTCCACGGCCCCGTCCGGGATCGTCCAGGACCACCTCGAGGACGGGGGGGGCGTCCGGCGTCTCGGTGTCCGTGTCGGCCTCGGCGTCCGGGGACGGCTCGGGGGAGGACGCGACCGAGGATGGCGGGTCGGTGGGCTCGGCCGGTGCGTGGTCCTGGATCGCGTCGGGGGTCTCGGCGGCGTGGGCCAGCGCGGCGAGGAGCAACGGGAACGACCAGGCGGGCATCGGGCCTCCAGTCCAGCGCGGTAACCCCGGGCCCGGTGACGGACCGTCGGACGGATCGTCGAGGATCCGTCGGACGCGGACGGCACAACGCCACCGATTGGCGGCACGGTCGCTGCGAAGACCGCCCGGTGCGGGAGGCGGGATGGATCGCTGGGCGCCGGTCGGAGCGGGCATGATCGTGGGGGTGGCGATGGCGCCGGATCTGCCGTGGGACCTCGGGGTCGCGTGGGGGGTGGCGTGCTTGGGGCTGGCGCTCGCCTTGCTCGCCCGGGGTCGTCGACGGTGGCGCCAGGCCGCGTGTGCGCTCGCCGGCGTCGGGCTCGGGGTGTGTGCGGTCGTCAGCCTCCCGGAGGGGCCGCCGCTGCGGGGCCCGGTGGCGATCGTCGGCACGGTCCGGGGGGCACCCATGGGTCGCTCCGCGGACGTGGCCGTGGCCCGCTGGCGGGCGCCGGGAGGATCCTGGCAGGGCGCTGGTGGGGGCGTGGTGCGGGTGCGGATGCCCTTCCGCGGTCTGGCGCCGGGCGACGAGGTGGTGGTGGTCGGCCGTGCGGCGCCGTTCGACCTCGACGTCCTCCCCGGCGCGCCCGATCCGGTGCGGGCGGCGCGGATGGGACGCGTCGGGGCCCGGATCTCGGCGTGGACCGCACGGCGCCTGGGCCCGGAGGCCTCCCCTCCTCGGCGCGCCGTCCACGGGCTGCTGCGGGTGCTGGCGACCGGGGATCGATCGGGGGTCGACGAGCACAGCCTCCACGTGCTCCGGGCCACGGGCACCGCGCACTTGCTGGCGATCTCCGGCTTTCATGTGGGCACGGTGGCGGGCGTCGCGTGGGGCCTGGCCCGCGTGGTGGTGGGTCTGGTGGGGCTGTGGCGTCCTCAGGGGGTGTCGGCGGCCTGGGTCCACCTCCCGGCGATGGGGACCGCGATCGCGTTCTCGGCGGCGGTGGGGTGGCCGGTCAGCGCCCAGCGGGCGGTGGCGCTGCTGTCGGTGATGGCGGCGGCGGCGGTGGTCGGTCGGCCCCTGTCGTCATGGTCGGGCCTGGGACTGGCGGCGGCGGCGGTGGTGGTCGTCGACCCCGCGGCGGTGGCCGGGCCGGGGTTTCAGCTGTCGTTCGGTGCCGTGGCGGGGTTGATCACCTGGGGACGGCTCGAGACGTGGACGCGGGCGCACCACCAGGCGCCCTGGCTGGTCCGGCGGACGATCGAGGCGACGTGGGTCTCGATCGCCGCGACCATCGGGACCCTGCCGGCGGCGGCGTGGTGGTTCCAGGCGGTCTCGCCGTCGTCGCCCCTCGCCAACCTGGTCGCGATGCCGTGGACCGCCATGGTCCTGGCGCCCTCGGCCTTTGCAGCGGTGTACCTGCCAGGGTGGCCCGGCGATCTCGCGGGCTGGCTGGGGGGCTGGGCCGCGGAGGCCCTCGTGGGGGGCCTGGACACGCTGGTGGTGCCGCCCTGGCGTCCGGCGGTGGGACCGTGGGGCGCGCTGGGGCTGTGCGTGCTGTACGCCACGGCGCAGCGCCCGGGGCTCGCGGCGTTCGCCGTGACCTGCGTGCTCGGGCTGCGGGTGGTGCCGGTGGATCACACGGAGCTGACGTTCCTGGACGTGGGCCAGGGAAGCGCGGTCCTGGTGGACCACGGGGATGGCCACCGCGCGCTGATCGACGCCGGTCCCCCCTTTCCCGGCGTGGATGCGTGGCTGCGTCGGCAGGGGGTGCGTCGGCTGGATCGCCTGGTGCTGTCCCACCCGGACCGAGACCATGCGGGCGGGGTGCCGGCGGTCCTCGACACGATCGCGGTGGGCGCGCTGGTGGTGGCGGGGCCCGTCCCGGAGGCGATCCGGGACGCGGCGGCGCGGCGGGGGGTCCCGATCGTCGACGATCCCGCGGATCGCTGGCATCCGCCGGCGGGGTGGACCGCGCCCGGAGACAACGATCGCAGCGTGGTGGTGACCGTCCCCCACCCGGTGTTCCCGGTGCTGCTCCCGGGGGACGTGGAGGCGGCGGCCGAGCGCCGGCTGTCGGCCGTGCTGACCCACCACCCGATCCTGGCGCTCCCCCACCACGGCGCGGCGACCTCGTCCTCGCCCGCCTTCCTCGACGCGGTGCGGCTGGGGCTGGCGGTGGTGCAGGCGGGCCGCGACAACCACCACGGCCACCCGCATCGCAAGGTGCTCACCCGCCTGGCGGTGCGGCGGGTTCGGGTGCTGCGCACCGATGTCCTCGGCACGATCGTGCTGTCGCTGCGGGAGGACCGGGTGGATCTGGCGGCGTGGCGCGCAGGCCATGGCTGGCGCACCCTGCGGCCCTGGGTGCCCCTCAGGCCGATCGAGCCCGCGTCCGCCAGGCGATCGCCACCAGCACCAGGACGATCGCCGCGATGCCGCTGGACGTGCTCACCGTCTCCCCCAGCACGGCGGGAAACCAGAAGTCGCGGGCGGCGTCCCCGCGGAACCGCTCGGTCGCGAGCCGGAGCAGCGCGTACAGCCCGAGGTACGACAGGAACACCTGTCCTTCGAAGCGCTTGTGGGCCTGCAACCACGACAGCAGGCCACCCAGGGCGAACAGGCCCGCCGCCTCGTACAGCTGGACGGGATGAAGCGCGATGCCTGGCGGGGCGATGGAGGCGGGATGGCTGAAGGTCACCGCCCAGGGACCGTCCCAGGGGGTTCCGTAGCAGCAGCCTGCGCCAAAGCACCCCACCCGCGAGATCCCGTGGCCGATCGGCAGCGCGCGGCCGAACGCGTCGAGCAGCGGCCACATCGTCAGGCCCTTGCGCCGGATCACGGCCCAGCCCACGGGCACGCCGAGCAGCGCGCCGTAGAACACCATGCCGCCGCCGCGCAGGTCGAACAGGCTGGCGAGGCCGACGTCGTTCTGGGCCACGAACAGGAGCCGTGCGCCGGCGATCCCCGCGAGCGCGCCCCACACGATCACGTCGATCACGGCGTCCCGCTCCCAGCCCGCGCGCCGGGCGTCGCGGAGCACCAGGAACGCCATCACCAGAAAGCCGATCGCACCGGCCGCACCGTACGAGCGCAGCTCGAACCCGCCGAGATCCGCCAGGATGGGGTGCATTCAGGCCTCCTGGGGGCGCCACGCCCAGAGCAGGACGAGGCCGGTGAGCAGGACGGGAACGGAGGTGGCCTGGGCCGTGCTCAGCAGGCCGTCCAGCACGAAGCCGCGCACCAGGTCCCCACGAAACATCTCCGTGGTGGAGCGCAGGGCCGCATAGCCCACCAGGGTGAGCGCGAACGTGGTGCCAGGGGCCGACGGCCGGCGGAGGTGCCAGGTCAGCCCCACGAACAGCGCCAGCAACCCGAGGCTGTCGTACAGTGGGGTGGGATGCAGCGGCACGGCCAGCAACGGGTCGGGGACGGTTCCCTCCGCGTAGTACCGGACCGACCACGGCACCTCCACGCCCCATGGCCAGTCGGCCGGGCGCCCGTGGCAGCACCCCGCACCCAGGCATCCCAGGCGCCCGAACGCCGCGCCCAGCGGCATCGCCACGCAGAACACGTCCAGCACCCTTCGGGGGTCCAGGCCCCGCCACGGGGCGGCGATCCACAGCGAGACCAGCACCCCCAGGAAGCTGCCGTAGAACGTGAACCCACCGGTGTAGAGCAGCCGGTTCACCGGGTCGGCCCACCAGGCGCTGGGCTCCGACAGCGCGCCGATCAGCCGCCCGAACAGCACCCCGGCGGGCAGCACCAGCAGCGCCACGTCAAACACGGCGCGCACCGGCAACCCCAGCCGCCGAGACTCCCGTCGCACCACGAACGTCGCCACGGACAGGCCCACGGCGATCGCGGTGACGTAGGTCGTGAGTGCGAACCCGCCCGGCAGCAGGAGGAGGGACTGCACGGGCGCTCAGGCCGTGCCGGCGTCCGAGGGCGCGCCAGGGGCGGGGCCGACGGGATCGGGGGTGGGGGCGTCGGAGGCCTCGGGCTCCGGGTCCCCCATGCCGATCAGCAGGATGATGCCGAAGAACAAGGCGATGTCGGCCACGTTGTAGGTGGGCCACTCGTACGTCCCGAACCAGTCGACGAGCCAGGAGCGGACGGGATCGGCGTCGACGTACATCCGGATGAAGTCGGTGACGGTGCGCTTGTGGAGGCGATCGATCCCGTTGCCGACCGCGCCCGACGCGATCAGGGCCAGAGCGGTGGCGCGCCATCGGTCGTCGTCGGCCAGCTGGCGCATGTTCCAGGCCACGAACGCCAGCGCGAACACGATGAAGCACAAGAACACGATGTAGCGGTACTCGAAGCCCGCCAGGAAGCTGAACGCCGCGCCCGGGTTCTGGGCGTGGATGATGTCCAAGACGCCGGGGATGAGCACGATCCGGCCCGGGTTGGGTCCGCTGATCGGCGCGAGCGACGTGTAGACGGCGATCTTCGTCACCTGATCGAGCGCAACGCCACACGCCACGATGAGGGCGAACAGGACGTACTTGCGGGGCACGGAAGCTCCAGGGCCGGGCACCGCGGGGCACTAACCCGGCGTGCCGTCGCGATCGGTCGGGGAGGACACCGGCTCGGACGGCCCGAGCGTGGGGGGGTCGTCCAAGGCCGGTTCGTCGGGCTGGATCAACCACGCGGCGATCGCCAGCCCCGCCGCGCCGAGCAGCACATCGGCGACATTGTAGACGGGCCAGGTGGCGGTCCCGAGCCACTCGCGGGCGACCCGGGCCAGCCCTGGCGATCCCGCGGTCATCTCCACCATGTCCACGACGCTGCCGCGCACCAGCCGGTCCCATGCGTTGCCGAGGACCCCCGCGACGCCCAGCCCCATCGCCACGCCGCCCACCCGGTCGGCGGCGGGCATCTGGCGCCGGACGATCGCCACCCCACCCAGCATGGCCACCGTGGTCACCGCGTACAGGAGCCGGCGGGCTGTGACGGGCATGTCGCCGGTGAGGCCGAACGCCGCGGCGTGGTTGCGGACGTGGACGAGGGCGAGCCACCCGTCGACGATCCAGATCCGTCCGCCGTCCTGGGGGATCCACCACGTGGTCGCCAGCTTGGTGGCCTGATCCAGCGCGAACAGGGTGCTCGCGGTCACGAGCAGGGCGCGATCGCGGGGCGACATCGCACCTCCGGCTGGGCAGATGGGACAGCGGAACGTGGCATGGAACAGACTGGGGGGCCACCGACGGTTAGGCCGGGGCGTCCCGTTCGGGCAGGAGGAACTGATGGAGCGCGAAGAGCTTCCCGTCGACGTGTTGTTCGTGGGCGCGGGTCCGGCCAACCTGGCCGGGGCGATCCGTCTGATGCAGCGCATCGAGAAGCACAACGAGGCGATCGCGTCCGGAGAGGCCGAGGGCGAGGCGTTCGATGAGCCCATGATCGCGGTGATCGAGAAGGGAAGCCGCGTGGGCGCGCACCAGCTGTCCGGCGCCGTGCTCGATCCCAAGGCGCTCGACGAGCTGTTCCCGGAGTGGCGGTCGATGGACGACTTTCCCGTCGAGCGCTTCATCGAGCGCGACGAGATGATCTTCCTCACCAACGGCGGCCAGTTCAAGGCGCCGTGGGTCCCGCCCGAGATGAACAACCACGGCAAGCCCATCATCAGCCTCGGTCGGTTCTGCGCGTGGCTTGCAGAGAAGGCGGAGGAGCTGGGGGTGATGATCCTGCCGGAGTTCGCCGGCACCGAGCTGCTGTGGGACGGCGAGACCGTGATCGGTGTGCGCACCGGCGACAAGGGCGTGGACAAGGACGGCGTGCCGACCGACGCCTTTGAGCCGGGCAACGACATCACGGCCCCGGTGGTCATCCTCGGCGAGGGGCCGCGCGGTCACCTCACCCGCAAGCTGGTGGAGCGCCGGGGGCTCGACGAGGGCCGCAACCCCATGGCGTACGAGATCGGCGTCAAGGAGATCATCGAGCTGCCCGAGGGCTCGATCACCGAGGGCTTCTGCATCCACGGCCTCGGGTACCCGCTCGACATGGGCACGTTCGGAGGCTGGTTCCTGTACAGCATGGAGGGCGACAAGGTCTGCCTGGGCCTGCTGGTGGCGCTCGACGCCAAGGACCCCCACATGGACGCCCACCTGCTCCTGCAGCGGCTCAAGACCCACCCGTACATCCAGGGCTTGCTGGGCCAGGGCAAGGTCACCCGCTACGGCGCCAAGACCGTCACGATCGGTGGATGGTCGAGCGTCCCGCAGGTCTACACCGACGGCGCGATGATCGTCGGCGACAGCGCCAGCTTCCTCAACCCGTTCCGCATCAAGGGCATCCACCTGTCGATGAAGACCGGGATGATGGCGGCAGAGGCTGCGTTCCAGGCGATGGTCCAGGGCGATGCGTCCGCGGCGGTCCTCAAGGGCTACGACACGGCCCTGCGGGCGAGCTGGGTCGCCGACGAGATGACCTTCAGCCAGAACTTCCACGCCTCGTTCGAGGGCGGGGTGATCAGCGGCGCCATCAAGTGGGGGCTGCAGTACCTGTTCGGGCCGGGCAGCGCGATCAAGCCCTTCGCGGCCGACCACGAGCACATGCAGAAGCTACGGGCGTTCTACGCCAAGGGGCCGCAGGTGCCTGAGGCCATCCCGTTCGATGGCACCTACCTGATGAGCAAGCTCGACGACGTGTTCCTGTCGGGCACGCAGCACGACGAGCACCAGCCGGCCCACCTCAAGATCGTCGACACCGAGGTGTGCGCGACCATCTGCCGCGAGGAGTACGGCAACCCCTGCACCAAGTTCTGCCCGGCGCAGGTCTACAACATGGTCGACAGCGAGGAGACCGGCCGCCTCGAGATGCAGGTCGACTTCGCCAACTGCGTCCACTGCAAGACCTGCGACATCCGCGATCCGTACCAGGTCATCACCTGGGTGCCGCCGAAGGGCGGGGATGGGCCCGAGTACGCCATCATGTAGGGGCTGCGGGGTTCGGGGGTTCGGGACGTCGCCTGGCTTGGCCTCGACGCGGGATGCTTCGTCAGGTCTCCTCGACGATGCGCTGCATCGCCTTCGTCGGCCTTCCTCGCCTCCCACGCCGATGCCGGCGCCATGCTCGCCCCGAATCCCCTCACCCCTCCGCAGGGGGAGAGCCGCAGGGTTTTCGGGGTTGGGTTGGGTTGGCTTGTTGCCTTCGGCAACGG
>JAUHWK010000354.1 GCA_030424555.1 bacterium
GTCGTACGGGTACTCGGTGGCCGTGCCGCCATACCGGTGGCCGTCGATGCGCAGGCGGTACCACCCGAGGGGCAGGCCCGGTCGATCGGCGATGTGGCCGACCGCCTGCCACACGGTCCAGTAGTAGTGACGCTGTGCGGCCTCGGCGGGGAACAGCGGATCGGGCGTGTGGCCCACCGCGAAGTCGTGGTGGTCCTCGTTGATCACGCGACCACTCGCCGTGGTCACCTCGACCCACATCGGGTCCTGCTCGGTGCCCTCGTTGAACTCCAGCGTGACGCCCGGGTTGTCGACCGCGGGGTCCCCGCCTTCCCACGCCACCTGGATGGCGTCCTGGACCCGTCGCAGGGTGCCGGGTGCGGCGACGTCCAGCGTGAAGCCCTCGGGGATCCAGAAGTACTCAGGGATGTCGTCCGGCCCGAGCAGGGTGCCGGCCTCCGGGGTCGTGTCCGGCGTGACCGGTGCCTGCGCGATCAGCGGGTAGGAGTCCGGCCCGCGGCGCGGGTCGAAGAACTCGCCCTTGTCGGTGGTGCCGAGCACCTCGTCCGACATCGTCAGCACGTTCTCCATGATCCACTCTGCCGCGAGCGGGCCCTGGAAGGTGATGTCGGACTCGTACTCCCCGAGCAGCCAGTCCTCGGGGATCGTGAGGTAGCCCTCGTGGTCCATCGAGTATCCGAACGCGACCGCGTGCTCGATGCCGAGCTCGGTCTGCGCACGGTGCCGCCACATCTGCGTGTAGAAGTGCTGGACCTCTCCCGGGAAGAAGCCGAACAGCATGTCCTGGGTGGTGTCCGACCCGTCCGGCAGGTGCAGGGGCAGGGGACCGATGCGGCTCGCCGCCGTGTAGGTCTGACGCATCCCCGACATCGGGGAGACGATCTGCTCGTCGGTGAGCTTGAAGAAGGTCTTGAGGATGTCCTTCATGAAGCTGACGCGGACGCACTTTCGGTACGGGCCGTCGATGTTGCCCGCGAGCTTGCCCACCGGCAGGTCGCCAAAGCCCGACCCACAGAACACCGCCCCGAACTCCGCAGCCCACTCGTCCAGCGGCGAGATGATGTCGCCGTTGGCGTCGTACACCTCGTTGTCGACGAACGCCTCGGGGTCGTCGGGCAGGATCGGGCCGTAGCGCCAGTCCACCGTGCCCCCGCGGGTGACGTGGATGTCGCTGTGCGCCATCGGCACCGACCGGGACATCGTCTCCATCGTGAGCGCGTCCGAGGTCGTCTTGGTGCGGTCCCGCAGGTCGAGGATCGCATCGCGGGCGAACAGCCCCACCGTCTCCATCCGCGCCCAGTCCTCGTCCGCACCCCGCACGCTGGCGTCGCCGCCAGAGGTCTGCACGAACATGCTCACCACCTTGGACCCGGTCGCCGCACCGAGCGCCTCGGAGACCTCCGCCTCGACCAGCGCCGTGGCATCGGCCGTGGCCAGCGGCATGTCCTCGCCAAACACGAACGGGTGCATCCCCCACGCCATCATCGTGGCGATCGGCGCCCCGTCGGTGCCGTCCACCCGCAGCACATGCAGCAAGGGATCCTTGCCGCCCTGCTCCGGTCCCTTGTCGTCGAACACGACGAGATCGTTGTTGATCCCTCGGCGATCGCTGTACACCCGGTTGTTCGGGTCCCAGTCCTTGGCGATGCCCATCCCGATCGCCGCGGCGGTCCGGGAAGCCCAGGCCGCCTCGGCCACGTCCGCGATCTGCGTGAGCATTCGGTCGTAGTTGTCCTCGTGGAACTTGTCGTGGCCGAGGAACAGGCCCGTGTGCTGGGAGAAGGTCCCATAGGAGCTGTGGTTGTGGTTGGCCGTGTGCACCACCATGCCGTCCAGCTCCTCCCCGGTCCGCGCCTCCAGCTCCGCGGTCAGATCGCCGACAAGTCGGTCGAAACTGTAGATCGAGTCGGTCTTGGTGAGGACGAGGTGGCGATCCCCGTTCGTGAGCCAGATCACCTTGATCGTCGGACGGATGTGGAACCCGGTGCTCTCGATGAACCGGTCGGTGAAGGCGCTGTCGCGATCATCCTGCTTGGACGTGCTTCCTAGACAGCTGCACCGCGACGTGAAGCCGGCCAGCGGGGTGCCGATCGGCATCTCGAGCACGCCTTCGGCCGCCCCGGCCTGCGGTGCGCCAGGGACCAGATCGACGGGATCGGGCAAGGTGTAGGTGTCGCTGTCGGAGTCGGCGTCGCTGTCGGCGGGACCGTCGTCCTTTCCGGCCGTGCACCCGGCCACGACCAGCGAGACAACCAATAGCTTCCTACGGTTAAACCTGAACATCATCCATTCCATGACGGTGGGGGCAGGAAGCCTACCACGCGCGAACGCCGCGATGTGGCACATCGCGCCATGTTCTACAGGAACCTGCTTGGGTCGCCGCGATCACGCTTGACGTCACGGCCCGTCACGTCGTACGACCCGCGTGTTCGTGGAGGAGCCCCCATGTCGCCGACCATCCGCACCCTGCGCCTGATTCCCCTCGTGTCCGCCCTCAGCCTCGCCTGCGACGGCGGGTCCGATGACGGCGGAGGCACCGACACCCAAGAGACGGACGACGGAGGCGGCAGCGCGTCCGGCCTCGACCTCACCGTCGCGGCCACCGGGGACTTCGGGTGCTTCACGCCCACCCAGTCCTTCGACGCCACCACCTGGCTCACGCAGTCCGGGGTGCAGAGCCCTGGCACGGTCACGGTCGACGGGGTCGTGGTCGACTTCGAGAAGGACGAGCCCCGCGCCCGACGCGACGTCACGCTGTGGTACGGCGACGACGTCTCCCAGACCTCCGATGCCCAGGGCAGCGTCGGCGCCGAGACCAGCGGTGCCGTCACGTTCGCCGACACGCCCACCTGCCAGCCCATCGCCTACCTGGTGGAGGAGGAGGCTGGCCTCGACCAGTCCAAGCCCACCTACAAGGCGCACCAGATCTACGGACCGGGCTCCGGCGGCCGCATCGACGGCGAGTTCACCAGCGTCAGCAACGACACCTACAGCCTCATCCCCACCATCTTCGGCGTGGACCTGGATCCCGCCAAGGGCGTCATCGCGGGCACGGCGTACGACTGCACCCGCGATCCCGACACCCTGCCCAGCAACGACGCCGGCAAGATCCAGAACGCCAAGGTCCGCGTGACGGACCTCCAGGGCAACGTCCAGACCGACATCGTCGGGCGCTACTTCGTCGACAGCTTCCCGACGAAGAACCAACCCCACACCTCGGCCGACGGCCTGTGGGGCGTGTTCAACCTGCCGCCCGGCACGTGGCGTGTGGAGCTGTGGGGCCTGGTCGGCGGCGAGGAGGCGCTGCTCGGCGCCACCACGGCCGAGGTGTACGCGGACTCGATCAACATCGCGAACATCTTCTCCGGCTACAGCGACGGCGTGAAGTACCCGGAGGCCTGTCTCGACGGCGGCACCGACACCGGGGACACCGGCACCGACACCGACGGCGACACGGACGACACCGACGCCTGACCGCGGAGCCCCCATGCAGCCCTTCTCCCGCCGGGTGCTCCGGTTCGCCGCCGCCTCGCTGGCCGCGGCGATCCCCTTCCTGCCCGCCCACGCCCAGGACACCGACCCCGTCGTCGAGGACACCGATCCCGACGTCGGGGACACCGACGTCGCCTCGGTCCCCGACGAGGACGAGGCGCTCGCCGCCCTGCGTGCCGAGCTCGAGGCCCTGCGCGACACGGTCGCCGCGCAGGAGGCCCGCCTGGACAAGGCGGAGAAGGAGGTCACGACCCAGCGCAAGAAGCTCGCCGAGACCAAGCTCAAGGTCGAGACCAAGAAGGATCTGACCTTCGATGTCCAGGGCTACTACCGGCTCCGCGGCCACGTGTTCGGCGCGAAGTGGGGCCCGTCCAAGCCCGTGACCGGCGGCCTGTACGGAGACCAGACCACCGCGGGCAAGTTCATGAACCAGCGGCTGCGTCTGCAGCTGTCGGCCGACTACAAGGAAGGGCTCGCCAAGCTCCACGTCGGGATCCAGGCGTTGGACAACGTGATCTGGGGCGACAACTCCGGCATCACCCGCACCTCGCTGTTCGCCAGCGACCCCGGCTACACCCGACGCGACCTGTCGGAGGCGCCGCCGTTCCAGCTGTTCCGCGTGTGGACGGAGGTCCGGCTGCCCATCGGCCAGATCCGCGCCGGCCGCATGGCCTCGCACTGGGGCATGGGGCTGCTCGCCAACGACGGCGACGGCTTCGATGACGACTTCGGCGAGAACTACTACGGCAACCAGTTCGACCGGGTCCTGTTCGCCACCAACCCGGTCAGCATCGTCCAGGCGCTCACCAAGAAGGACGAGCGCAAGGAGGTCCCGCTGATCCTCGCCGTGGGCGTGGATCGGCTCGTCGAGGATCCGCTGATCCAGTACTACGGCTACCGGTGCAGCCCCGGCGTGGCGAGCGGAGATCCCACGTTCGACGCCCGGTGTGACTCGGACGGCGATGGCCTCACCGACCTGGATCACGGCAACACCGAGGACCGCGACTCCGCCAACCGCACCCAGACCTGGTGGGCCGACG
>JAUHWK010000355.1 GCA_030424555.1 bacterium
GGTCCCCACCCCGGCCACCAGACCCAGACCGATGCCCGCGACCGGCAAGGCCAGGAAGAACCAGTTGGACGGGCGCTCCTTCCACAGCCACCACCCCCCGAGGGCGACCGGCAGGACCTGGAGGTTGCCCAACAGCGTGGCGACCCCTGGCCCGAGGATGCGGATGCAGCGGTGCCAGAACCACAGGTCGGCCGCGAAGAACACCCCACCGAGCGCCGCGAACACGAACGCGCGCCGGGGAAGCGCGGGGCGTCCACCCGATCGGACCCCCACCATCACCGCCAGGACCGCGCCGCCGATCAACAGCCGCCACATGGCCGCGGGCGTGGCCGGCAGCGACATCGCCCGGACGAACACCGGCGCGGAGCTGATCGTCGCCGCCCCGGCCAGCAGGCGCAGGACGGCGGGGTTGACCCCCACGATCAGGTCGCGACGAAGTTGACGAGGCGACCCTTCACGACGATGGTCTTGCGGATCGTCTTGCCTTCGAGCCAGCGCGCCACGTTCTCATCGGCCTGCGCCGCCGCGATCACCGCGTCGTCGTCGGCGTCGGGGGCGACCTGGATCTCTCCCCGTCGCTTGCCCATCACCTGCACCGCCATCGTGATCGTGTCCTCGACGAGCGCGTCGGGGTCGACCTGCGGCCAGGAGGCATCGGCGATGGTGCTGGCGTGGCCCAGGCGCTTCCACAGCTCCTCGGCGATGTGCGGCGCCCACGGACTCAGCAGCCGCACGACGATCTCGGCCTCCTCGCGGGCGAGCCCGGTCTTGCCGGCGGCGTTGACCACCTCCATCAGCTTGGAGATGGGCGTGTTGAGCTTGAGCTGCTCGATGCCGTCGGTCGCTTCCTGCACCGCGAGGTGGACCGCCCGGCGGACCGCCTTGGGGGTGGCGTCCGCGAGCTTGATCGCGCCGGTGTCCTGGTCGACCAGCAGACGCCACAGGCGGCCGAGGAACCGTGACACCCCCTCGCATCCCGCCGTCTGCCACGGCTTGGTCTGCTCCAGCGGCCCCATGAACATCTCGTAGATGCGCAGGGTGTCCGCCCCGTACGCGGCGACCACCTCGAGCGGGTCGACCGTGTTGTTGCGGCTCTTGCCCATCTTCCCGACAAAGCGCGCGACCGGGGTGTCGGTGCCGGAGACGTACCAGTCCGTGGAGATCGGGTCGTCCGACCAGCTCGCCTCGATGCTCACACCGCGGCCCTCGCGCTGCTCACACTGGTCGGGGTGGTGGTACACGCCCGACGCGTCCCGGCAGGTGTACGCCAGGATCATCCCCTGGTTCCGCAGCGCCTGGAACGGCTCCTTGGTGTGGACCAGCCCCACGTCGAACAGGACCTTGTGCCAGAAGCGCGCGTACAGCAGGTGCAGCACCGCGTGCTCGACGCCGCCGATGTACAGATCGACGGGACCCCACGCCTGCTCCGCCTCGGGCGAGAACGGCATCGTGTGGTTGTGGGGATCCATGAAGCGCAGGTAGTACCAGCACGATCCCGCCCACTGCGGCATCGTGTTCGTCTCGCGCAGCGCGGCCTCCCCGTCGACCTCGGTCTGCATCCACGCCTCGGCGCGGGCCAGCGGAGGACGGCCGTCGGCCGTCGGCTTGTACGCGTCGATGTGGGGCAGCGCGATCGGCAGGTCGTCCTTGGACAGCGGCACGACCTCGCCCGACGCCGTGTGGACGACCGGGAAGGGCTCTCCCCAGTACCGCTGGCGGCTGAACAGCCAGTCCCGCAGCTTGTAGGTGACCTCCGCGGCCCCCGCCTCCTTGGCCTCCAGGAGCGCGATCACGGCGCGCTTGGCCTCGGCGACCGGCTTGCCGTCGGCCGGACCGCTGTTCATCGCGACCCCGTCGCCCGTCCACGCCTCGGCCTGCACGTCCACGCCATCGGGCGCGGAGACGACCTGGACGATGGGCAGCCCGAACGCGGTGGCGAACGCATGGTCGCGGGTGTCGTGGGCGGGGACGGCCATGATGGCGCCCGTGCCGTAGGTGGCGAGCACGTAGTCGGCGACCCAGATCGGCACCGGCGCACCGGTGAGCGGGTGGACCGCGTACGCCCCGGTGAACACGCCGGTCTTGTCCTTGTCCCCGCCCGCCTGGCGATCGCGATCGGACCGGTTCTTGGCCTCGGCGACGTAGGCCTGGACCGCCTCGGCCTGATCCGGCGTGGTGATCGCCTCGACCAGGTCGTGCTCCGGCGCGAGCACGCAGTACGTGGCGCCGAACAGGGTGTCGGGGCGGGTGGTGAACACCTCGAACGAGGCGTCGTGGTCCTGCACGGCGAACGTGATGCGGGCGCCCTCGCTC
Source organism: bacterium (assembly GCA_030424555.1). Taxonomy (GTDB): domain Bacteria; phylum Myxococcota_A; class UBA796; order UBA796; genus JAUHWK01. The sequence continues at coordinate 2,314 of JAUHWK010000355.1, forward strand.
CGACCGATCCACTGCCGCTGCATCTCCTTGACGTGCTCGGGCCAGTCCAGGTCCTCCAGGTCGTCGATCAGCCGCTGGGCGTACGCGGTGATCCGGAGCATCCACTGCCGCATCGTGCGCCGCTCGACCGGATCGCCGGTCTCGACGTACTTGCCGTCGACGACCTCCTCGTTGGCGAGCACCGTGCCCTGGGCGGGGCACCAGTTGACGGGGACGTCCGCCAGGTAGGCCAGCCCCTGCTCGTGCAGGGTGAGGAAGATCCACTGCGTCCACCGGTAGTACTCCGGCTCGCACGTGCTGATCTCGCGGTCCCAGTCGTAGCCGAACCCCAGCGCCTTGAGCTGCCGGGTGAAGTTCGCGATGTTCTCGCGTGTGATGTCGGCGGGGTGGCGGTTGGACCGCATCGCCGCGCGCTCGGCCGGCAGCCCGAACGCGTCCCACCCGATCGGGTTGAGCACGCGAAAGCCGTTCATCCGCTTGTACCGGCCGACGATGTCGAGGGCCGTATACGACTCGGGGTGTCCGACGTGCAGGCCCGATCCCGAGGGGTACGGGAACATGCCGAGCACGTAGAACTTGGGCTTGGACGGATCGGTGTCCGTCCGGAACGTGCCGTCCGCCTCCCACTTCGCCTGCCACACGGGCTCGATGGCATCAGGGCGGTACCCGTGATCGACGGACTCGACAGGCTGCTCGGACATGGTCGCCTCGCTCCGCGCACACCGGCCGCGCACGGCCGGCGCCGGTAACACGGGAAGGCGAGGGACTCGCGCCGAAGCGTGGGCCCTGACCGGCTCAGGATCCCGAGCCTACGGACAGTAGCTCGACCCCACGTTTCCCCCGTTCGACGACCAGTACACCACCAGCTGAGTCGCCGCCTCAAATGCGGTCCGCTCAGAGCTGGGTAGGCAGCCGTTGCTATATACGGACACGCTGTCGCCCGCAGACGTCAACCCGTACAACCCGGCCAGTGACGTCAGCGCTGAATTGGAGGACACCTGCACTCTGCCCCCGACCGACGCGAGAGCTTCAAGCCCCGCGAGGGAAGGCAACGCCGGATTGTTGCTGATCTGCAGTTGACCACCGACGGCATTGAGCGCCGAGAGCGCGGCCACCGACGTAAGCGCTTCATTGAACGTGATCTCGACGGCGCCGCTCGTGGTGGTCAATCCGCCCAAGCCCGTCAGCGACGTCATCGCGTCATTGTCCTGCACGCTGAGTCGTCCGCCGACACTCGTCACAGCATCAAGGCCGGACAGCGAGGCCAAGCTGTCGTTGGCCCAGATGGCGAGATCACCCCCAACGTCGGCAAGGTCGGACAGCGCCGCGAGGGAAGTCAGCGAAGCGTTCCACGTGATCTGCGTGTCGCCAGCCGTGGAGACCAATCCCTCAATTCCCGTCATCGACACGAGCTCGGGGTTGGTGCCGACGATGAGGTGGCCGCCGCGTTCGAGGGAGTCCTGCTGGTCGCGCATGGACTCGCCGCCGATGATGGAGGTGACCTGGAGGTTCGTGCCCTGGGCCAGCTCCTGCATCTCCTTGGTGATCTGCACCGCCAGCTCACGGGTGGGGGCGAGGACAAGGGCCTGGCCCTTGATGTCCGGGTCGGCCAAGTGCAGGATGGGGAGGGTGAAGGCGGCGGTCTTGCCCGTGCCGGTGCGGGCCTGGCCGATCACGTCCTTGCCCCGGAGGGCGACGGGGATCAGCTCGGCCTGGATATCGGTGGGGTGGACGAAGCCGTAGGACTTGATGCCGGCGAGGACATCGTCGCGCAGACCGAGGTCGTCGAAGGTGACTCCGGTGTTCAGGATGTCAGACATGGGAGGGTCGCTTGCGGCGCTAGCGCGAGGCAACGTGCAGCGCGGCGGGTTTTATGTCAGGATGTCTCGGTCGGGACCGATAACACCCGGTGAGGCGGCCGTGTGCCGCACGCTGCGGCACGGGTCCCGCGTTCCCGGTCGTCTTCGGACAGGAGGTCCGCGAGCCGGGGGGTGGCCGCTTCATTTGCCCTGGAAGCGACCCTGTCAACGGATGACTATAGAAAGACCCCGCCGGTGGTACAACTCCAAGCCCGATTCCCGATCGCCGCCCCTGTCCAGATGGAGCAGCCGGCCAGCACCGACCTGAGCTGGCTGGAGATCGACCTGTGCCGGCTCGAAGCCAACGCCAGAGCGATCCGGGAAGCCGTCGGCCCGGACTGCGGGCTGT
>JAUHWK010000356.1 GCA_030424555.1 bacterium
GCCCGGCGTAGGCGGAGGGGGCGAGCGGACCGAAGGGCACCCCGCGCGCGTCGAGCACGTCCAGCATCAACTGGAAGTGCTGGAGTTCCTCCTCGGCCAGCGCCGACAGCGGACGGGCGAGCCACGGCTGGCGCATGTAGCGGAAGATGAGGTTGATCGCGGTGGACGCGGCCTTCTTCTCGCAGTGGGCGTGGTCGATCAGCAGGGTGTCGACGGCGTCGGTGGCCTGGTGCGCCCAGCGGGCCGGGGTCTCGGACGCGAGGCGCAGCACCTCACAGCTCCGCGCGGCCGGCGTCGGTGAGGGCCGCGGTGGCCGTGTCCTCGTCGTAGTCGAGCAACCCGTCGTCGGTGAGCTCCTCCATCATCCGGCTGAACTGGACGTGGGCGACGAAGTAGGTGCGCTCGCTGTGCTCGTGCAGGGCGCGCAGGCTGGCGGATCCCCCCTGCTCGTCGGTGAACCGCAGCAGGCCCTGGCGGGTGCGGGCCCAGTGGGCGGCGGTGCGCTCCTCGGGCGACTGGGCCGCCTTGGCCGCGGCCGGGGTGGCGCCACGAGACCCGGTGACGACGCCTTCGGACGGATCGCGCAGGGTCGGGTTGGGCAGCGGGGGCAGCGGGGCCGGTGCCGGCGCGGCGGTGGGCGTCGGCGCGGCGGGCTCCGGCTCGACCGGTGCGGGTGCGGGGGCAGGCTCGGGGGCCGAGGCCGTGGGGGCGGAGACCGCGCGCGGATCGATCCGATCCGCGAGGGTGTCGAGGGAGGTCGCGAGGTGGCGACGCAGGCGCAGGCGCAGATCGAGGCCGGTCCAGCTCATGCCATGCTCCGGGGGCGACCGGCGGGGTAACACCGTGGGGCCACGGGTTCCGTCTCCGACGCGACCTGTCTGGCGACGATCCGGGCCCGCTACAGGTTGCGTCGGTACGCCCCGCCCACCGCGTACAGCGCGTGGGTGATCTGGCCGAGCGTGCACACGCGGACGGCGTCCATCAGGGCGTCGAACGTGTTGCCGCCGGCCATCGCGACCTCCTGGAGGCGACGCAGGGCGGGCCCGGACGCCTCGGCGTGCGTGGCCTGGAAACGCTCCACGCTGCGGATCTGCGCCTGCTTCTCCTCGGGGGAGGCGCGGCGGAGCTCGGGGGTCTCCGGCACCCAGTCGTCGCGGTCGGTGGCGGGGTCGAGGAAGGTGTTCACCCCGATGATCGGCAGCGAGCCGTCGTGCTTGAGGCGCTCGTACTTCATCGACTCGTCCTGGATCCGGCTGCGCTGGAACTGCAGCTCCATCGCGCCCAGCACCCCGCCGCGGCGGTCGATCTCCTCGAACAGCCGCAGCACGTGCTCCTCGACCAGGTCAGTGAGCTGGTCGACGAGGAAGCTTCCCTGCCAGGGGTTCTCCGTCTGCAGCACGCCGAACTCCCGGTTGAGGATGAGCTGGATCGCCATCGCGCGGCGGACGCTCTCCTCGGTGGGCGTGGTGATCGCCTCGTCGTAGGCGTTGGTGTGCAGGCTGTTGCAGTGGTCGGCCAGGGCGAGGAAGGCCTGGGCGGTGGTCCGGATGTCGTTGAACTGGATCTCCCGCGCGTGCAGGGAGCGTCCGGACGTCTGGATGTGGTACTTCAACTTGGCGCTTCGGTCGCTCGCCCCGTAGCGCTCACGCATCGTGACCGCCCAGATCCGGCGCGCGACGCGGCCGAGCACCGTGTACTCGGGGTCCAGCCCGTTGCTGAAGAAGAAGCTGAGGTTCGGGGCGAACTGGTCGACGTCCATCCCGCGTGCCCGGTAGTACTCCACCAGGGTGAAGCCGTTGGCGAGGGTGAGCGCGAGCTGGGTGATCGGGTTCGCGCCGGCCTCGGCGATGTGGTAACCCGAGATGCTCACCGAATAGAAGTTTCGAACCTGGTTGTCGATGAACCACTGCTGGATGTCGCCCATCATGCGGAGCGCCCAGGCGGTGGAGAAGATGCAGGTGTTCTGGGCCTGATCCTCCTTGAGGATGTCGGCCTGGACCGTGCCTCGCACACGGCTCAGCGCGTCCTTGCGCAGCCGATCGGCCTCTTCGGGCGTGGCCTCGCGCCCCTGGGCGGCCTCCCACCGGGCCCGGTGGTCGTCGATCGCGGTGTGGAGGAACATGGCGAGGATGGCTGGGGCTGGCCCGTTGATCGTCATGCTCACGGACGTGGTGGGGGCCGTGAGATCGAACCCGCCGTACAGGATCTTCATGTCGTCGAGGTGGGGGACGCTGACGCCCGACTCGCCGATCTTGCCGAAGATGTCGGGCCGCTCCGCAGGGTCCTCGCCGTACAGGGTGACGCTGTCGAACGCGGTGGACAGGCGGTGGGCGGCCTCGCCCTCGCACAGCAGGTGGAAGCGGTGGTTGGTGCGCGCTGGGCCGCCTTCGCCCGCGAACATGCGCTTGGGCTCCTCGGACTTGCGCTTGAGCGGGAACACGCCGGCCGTGTACGGGAAGCTCCCGGGGACGTTCTCCGCGCGCAGGAACCGCAACCTCGCGCCGGGATCCTCCAGGTGGCTGGGGAAGGCCACGCGGGGAATGCGGCTGCCCGCCAGGCTCTCGACGACCAGCGGCTGCTCGATCGCCTTGCCGCGGACCTCGTAGGTGTAGGTGTCTCCTGACCAGGCGGCGGCGAGGTCGTTCCACCGATCCAGGTCGCGCAGGATGGCGGTGGGGAGGGCGGCTCGGGTGGTCTCGGCCTGGGCGCGGGCGGCCAGGGCGGCGTCGTGGGACGGTCCGGCGTCGAGCAGCGCAGCGGCCCGATCGAGGGCGTCCACGGCTCGGGCGGTCTGCGCGTGGCGGGCCGTGTCGGCATGGTAGCCACGGATCGAAGCGGCGATCTCGGCGAGGTAGTGGCTGGCCGACGCCGGGACCATCGGATCGTCGTCGCCGGAGATCCGGCCCTGGGGCGTGGGCAGGCGTGTGGGGCCGGGGAAGGGGAGCCGGTCGGCGAGCAGGTCGCGCAGGGCGAGGTGCAGGGCGGTCACCCCGTCGTCCATGAACCGGGCGGCGTTGGTGCCGAACACCGGCAAGGCGTCGTCGGCGGCCTCCCACAGCGTGCGGTTGCGGCGAACCTGCTTGCGCACATCGCGGACAGCGTCGGGCCCCCCGCGGCGGGCGACCTTGTTGACGACCACGAGATCGGCGAGCTCCAGCATGTCGATCTTCTCGAGCTGGGACGGGGCGCCGTACTCAGGCGTCATCACATACACGCTGACGTCGGCGAGGTCGGTGATGTCGGCGTCTCCCTGGCCGATGCCGCTGGTCTCGACGAGGACGAGGTCGCAGCCGGAGGCCGAGCACGCGGCGATCGCGTCGGGGAGGGCGGCGCTGAGCTCTCCCTTGCGGTCGCGGGTGGCGAGGGAGCGGAAGAACACGTGGTCGGGGTCCAGGTGGTTCATCCGGATGCGGTCGCCGAGCAGGGCGCCGCCGCTGCGCTTGCGCGTGGGATCCACGCTGAGAACCGCGAGGTGCAGATCGGGGGCGTCGAGGCGCAGCCGGGCGACGAGCTCGTCGGTGAGGCTCGACTTGCCCGCGCCGCCGGTGCCGGTGAGGCCGACCACGGGGACGGTGCGGCCAGCGGCATCCTGACGCAGGGCCTCGAGCCAGTCCGGGGTCGGATCGGAGGGTGCCAGACCCTCGATCGCCGTGATCGCTCGGGCCAGGGCTGTGGCCTCGCCCGCCCGCACGGCGTCGAGCGCGACCCCCCCGACGTCCTGGACGAGGTCGACGTCCATCCGTCGGAGCATGTCGTCGATCATGCCCTGGAGCCCGAGGCGGCGCCCGTCCTCAGGGGAGTAGATCCGTTCCACCGCACCCTCGGCTTCCAACGCGGCGATCTCCTCGGGGACGATCACGCCGCCGCCGCCGCCGAACACCTTGATGTGGGGCGCGCCCAGCGCGTCGAGGCGCTGTCGCAGGTAGCGGAAGAACTCCATGTGGCCGCCCTGGTACGAGCTGACCGCGATCCCGTGGGCGTCCTCTTGGACCGCCGCGACCGCCACGTCCTCCACGCTGCGGTTGTGGCCCAGGTGGATCACCTCGGCGCCCGAGGCCTGGAGGATGCGACGCATGATGTGGATCGCGGCGTCGTGCCCGTCGAACAGGGCGGCCGCGGTGACGACGCGAACGGGGTGGTCGAGCCGGTGGCGGTCGGTCTGCTGCATGAGGTCTCCCTCGGGCCGGAGGTCAGGGCGGGGTATCCACGGCGCGGCGGCCCTGCATGGCGTGGGGCGGGCTGGGGGGATGGGCATGGACGAGGCGGCGGGCGAGCCCCCGGTGCGGGAGACCCGCGGCAAGAGCCGGCCGGGTCGCTTGTCGGCGTTGGACGAGCTGTTCGGGCGTCTGCTCGGCGGTTGGTTCCGGGACGCGCCGCCCGCCGCCCCCGTCGTCGATCTTGGGTTTGGCGCCTACCCCTGGACGCTGCGAGACCTGGCCCGGACCGTCCGCACGGTGGCGCCGGAGCGCCCGGTGGTGGGGGTGGAGGCCCATCCCACGTTCGCGGAGCGGGGGGCGTTC
>JAUHWK010000357.1 GCA_030424555.1 bacterium
AAATTGTGCGTGTGCGCGTCGCGCCGCCTGTGCTCGTCAGGAGCTGGCGGCGCGCTCAACAGAAACAGCGGTTCACCAGCGGCGACTCACTCGGCAGCAGCGGCGGACGAGGCGTCGCCGAGCGGGAAGCCCAGCTCCTCGCGCTTGCCCAGGTAGGCCTTGCCCACGCCGCGCGACAGGCCGCGAATGCGCCCGATGTACTTCTGACGCTCGGTGACGCTGATGGCGCCGCGCGCGTCGAGCACGTTGAAGTAGTGGCTGCACTTGATGACGCAGTCGTAGGCGGGGAGCACGAGGCGCTCCAAGGGCGCGCGTTCGTAGTTGAGCGCCCCACCCTTGCCGCGCTTGTCGCTCAAGCCGAGCAGGCGCGTGCACTGCTTCTCGTACGAGTCGAAGAGGGTCTGGTGGAGGTCCACATCCGCCTGCTCGAAGTTGTACGTGCTCCACTCCCACTCGGCGCGCTTGAACAGCTCGCCGTACTTGATGCCCTGGGCGTACTCGAGCTCGTACACGTCGTCGACGTCCTGCAGGTACATCGCCAGCCGCTCGAGCCCGTACGTGAGCTCGCAGGTGACGGGCTTGCAGGCGTGTCCGCCCACCTGCTGGAAGTACGTGAACTGGGTGACCTCCATCCCGTCACACCAGACCTCCCAGCCGAGCCCCCAGGCGCCCAGCGTGGGGCTCTCCCAGTCGTCCTCGACGAACCGGATGTCGTGCTGCCGCGGGTCGATCCCGATCGCCTCGAGCGAGCCCAGGTACAGGGCCTGCGCGTCCTCTGGAGACGGCTTGAGGACGACCTGGAACTGGTAGTAGTGCCCCAGCCGGTTGGGGTTGTCGCCGTAGCGTGCATCACCGGGGCGACGGCAGGGCTGGACGTAGGCGGCCTTCCATGGCTCGGGACCCAGCGCCCGCAAGAAGGTCGCGGGCGCGAACGTACCGGCGCCCATGGGGAAGTCGTGCGGCTGCAGCAGCACGCAGCCCTTCTCGCCCCAGTAGCGCTGAAGGGTCAGGATGAGGTCCTGGAAGGACAGCGCGGCCATGGCTCGCCCTCGTCGCAAAGGTGGGGGCGCGTCCTAAGCAGAGGGGTCGGCTGGTGCCATGGGGAGGGTCCGTCCCGGGGCTCCACACGCGACCCGCCGCGTCAATCCCTCGGGCCGCGCACCAGGGGCATGGTCATGCACCGAGGACCACCCCGCGCCCGGGACAGCTCGTGGCCCTCCAACAGCACGGCGTAGCGCTTGCCCGGGAGGAACGTGCGGGTGGCCCGGCCGTCCTCGTCGAACCGCATGCCGGACGCCTCCACGACCTCGTAGCCGTGGCGGTGCAGCTCCTCGGCCGTGGCCCGGTTGCGCTCGTACAAGACCACCACCCCTGGCGCGATGGCAAAGCTGTTCGCCCCGTCGGTCCACTGCTCGCGCGCCTGCTGGACGTACGAGGTGCGCCCGCCGCAGTACAGCGGCTCCAGGTCGATTCCGAGGTGACGCAGAGCGGCCAGCAGCGACGGGAAGCGGGTGCCGTAGTCCTCCTTGCGCGACAGCTCGATCGCGACCGCCCGGATCGTGTCGCGGTGGCCCTCGCAGATCATCGGGGCGAACACCAGGCACTGGTCGTCCGACAGGCGGGTGAAGATGGTGTCGAGGTGCATCGCGTGGCGGACCGCCGGCATCTGCACGAGCACGACCGCGCGGAACCGGCCGTCGGCCCGCAGGGCGTCCACCAAGCGATCCACACTCGTGGCCATCGTCCGCTCGCTGACGCCGACGCACACCACCCCTTCCTGCAGCACGAGGACGTCACCGCCCTCCAGGGTGGTGGTCGCGGCGGGGCCGGGAACCTGCAGGCGGTTCACCCGGTCGTGTAGGTCCAACAGCAGCGGTGAGCCAGCCATCAGTGGGTGATGTCGTGCGATGAACCGCATCAACAGCGGCTCTCGCTGCCGCGCCGGGGTCGCCATCGCCCCGATCACCACCCCTTGCCCCACGACCATCGCCGCGTCGCGGCTGAACAGGAGGTTGGGAATCGGCAGCGGCGCCGCGGCCCAGCGGGCGTCGTCCCCCGTGCTTCCCGGTGCCGCGAGGCCCTCGACAAACGCCCGCGCGAGGTCCTCGGGCGCCAGCGCCGCGAGCTGCTCCACCCGGTCCGGCGTCAGGCCCTCCACCTGCTGGGCGGCATCGATCAAGCCGCGCGTGGCCTCAGGCGCCGCCTGCATCGCGTCCTTCAACAGGGACAGGCTGTCGAGCACCTCCACGCCGAACGACTTGAGGACGCCGCGGAAGGTGCGGTGCTCGGCCCGGCCGTCGACCCCGTGGATGATGTCGTCGAACAGCAGCCGGTGCATCATCTCCGGCAGCATGGTGTCGACCTCAGGGCCTGGGGCGTGCACCACGACGCGCTGCAGCGGGGCGATCTCGGAGAACACGGACACGGACACGGCAGCTCCCGGCAGGTCGAGGGTCCTCCAACCCATTCCCCTCCCGCTGTCGCGCCACCGCCCCCCCCGTCAGAACAGCTCGGCCACCATGCAGCGCAGGCTCCCGCCTCCCAGCTCGAACACGGACACGTCCACGTCCAAGACCGTGAACCCGTGGTCCGCGAAGAACGACTCGGTGCCCGGCTCGAGCGCCTCCGCGGCGGTGCGCGACATCGCGACCACCCCCGGAGCGATCGACAGGCAGTTGGCGACGAACGCGTCCTTCTCCGCGCGGGACAGGTGTCGGACCGCACCGGGCCAGACGCGGTCCAATGCCGCCGGCACCGCGGGATCGACGAACGCCCCATCGTGGACGACCGCCGCCCGCCCCTCGAGCACCGCGAGGACCACGTTGAGGTGGTACTCGGCGTCGTCGAGCGGGGTCGCCAGCACGGTCGACAGGCCAAACGCCGCCGCCATCGGGGCCACCGCCTCCGGCTCACAGCGACCGGTCAGGCCGCACACAGCAGCCCCCCGGGTCCGATCGATCGCCAGCACCCCCGTCAGCTCGCCGACCGGACCGTCCGACAGGTCGATCACGGAGCGCCCGAGGGTGTGGGCGAACAGGTCCCGGACGTCGGATCGCTGCGCTTCCTGCCGGCGCACCCCGTGCCGCATCGAGCCCAGGATCGCGACGCCGGGCGCAAAGCCGTACACGTTGTTCGGGAACACGGCGTCGAGCAGGCCGTCGACCGCGGGAAGGGTCAGCGTGGGAACGCCGGCTGCGCGGAGCGCGCGGGCCAACACCCGGTGCTGGTCGCGGGCCCGCTGCCGGGGCACCGACGCAGACGTCGCCATGTACAGGTTGTCCTGCGCGGACTCTTCGGCGACGTCGAACGCCTCGGGATCGACCAGCAGGGCTGCGCGCATCGTGGACAGGCCGGTGCGCGGGAGCCCGACGACCCGAGACGCCCACGCGTCGGCGTCTGCCGTGACCCAGGGCGCACCCGGCATGTCAGCCCTCGACGTTGCGCTGGTACAGGATCGCGAGGCCGCGCAGCGTGAGGAAGGGATCGACCTCCTCGATCTCGTCGCTCTCGTCCGCGAGGAGCTGGCTCAGCCCTCCGGTGGCGACGACCTTGCAGCCCCCGCCGAGCTCGTCTCGGCACCGGCGGGCCAAGCTGTCGACCAGGCCGACGTACCCGAAGAACATGCCGCTCTGGATGGCCGCGATCGTGTTCTTGCCGATCGCGCGAGAGGGACGGGCCACCTCGACCCGCGGCAGCTTGGCCGTGCGGGCGAACAGGGCCTCCTCGCTGATCCGGAACCCGGGCGCGATCGCGCCGCCGACGTACTCCCCCTCGCCGTTGACGCAGTCGAACGTGGTGGCGGTCCCGAAGTCCACCACGATGATCGGACCGCCCCAGCGCTCCAGCGCCGCGACCGCGTTCACGATGCGATCGGCGCCGACGCTGCGGGGATCGTCCATCCGGACCTTGATCCGGGTCTTCAGGCGGCGCCCGACCACCATCGGGTCCTCGACCCCGAGGTAGCGACGGCACGCCTTCTCGAAGCTGTACAGCGAGCTCGGCACCACGCTGGAGATGATGGCGCCCTCGATGTCGCCCTTGCCATACCCGCGGTTGCTCAGGCCCTGCACCATCATGATCCCGATCTCATCGGTGGTGCGCTCGTCGGTCGTGAGCCGAAGGCGCGCCTTGAGATCGGTGCCGTCCATCAAGCCGATGACGGTGTTGGTGTTGCCCACATCGATGACGAGGATCATGCACCCTCCGGCCGCCGCCGATAGCGCGGTGCCTGCTCTGGTGACAGCGCGCGGGGCTCAGCGCCCGCTGCCGCCCTGGGGAAGGATCCACCCTTCCTCGATCCGCACCCACACGGCCCCCCCATCGACCCGGATGGGATCCTCGCCCAGCCGGACCTTTCGCCCGGTGAGGAGGCCACACACCCGGGGGCTGCGGGGCGACCACCCGTTCTCGGCGCGGGGGTAGTCCGCACGGACGTTCGTGGCCTGATCGACCGTCCACACATCGCCCGCGGACAGGGTGGTGTCGGTCC
>JAUHWK010000358.1 GCA_030424555.1 bacterium
CCTGACGTTTCGCGGCGGCAAGGGGGTGGCGACCGGAGCGGGGGTGATGCTGGCGATCGCCCCGGGTCCGGCGCTGATCGCCGTGCTCGTGTGGATCGGCCTGCTCGTGCTGCTGGGACGCTCCAGCGTGGCGAGCCTGGTGGCGGCGGGGGCGATGGTCGTCGCGGTGGTCCTGCTCCAGCCCGCGGTGCTGCCGGTCGCAGGCCTGCTGGCGGTGGGCGTCGGGGCCACGCACACGGGCAACCTGCGGCGCCTGGTGGACGGGACCGAGGCCCCGGTGATCACACCGATTCGACGGGGAGGGGTGCCCGCCGCGGCCGATCCCGCGGAGCTGCTGCGGCGCGGGCCGGCAGGTGCAGGCGCGACCCCGGCCGGATGGGGGCGTGAGGAGTAGGCGCTCGCGCGGTCAGGGAGGCCGTCCGGCGAGGCCGAGGCGCCCGCGAGGCACCCCGAAGCCTACTCGATCAGGAACTCGACCCGGCGGTTGGCGGCACGGCCCGACGCGGTGCGGTTCGTGTCGATGGGCTCGGCCCCGCCGACCGCCTCGATCACCAGCTGCTCTCCGGGCACGCCGGCGTCGATGAGGGCCGATCGGAGCGCCATCCCCCGCGTCTCGGCACGCACCTGATCGGCGCCCTTGTCCCGGGTGGCGTCGACGTGGCTGCGCACGCGCAAGGTGCCACCGCGGGCGAGGAACTGCTCGGCGACGGCCGCCAGGGCGGGCTTGGCGGTCTCGTGCAGGGTGTCGCCCCGGAAGGGCAGGGGCGCGTCGAGCACGATGCGGGCGCCGTCGACCGACGCGGTGGAGGCGACCGCATCGGGGCATCCGTCGTCGTCCATCACCCCGTTGCGCGTCTCCTTGTCGTCGGGACAGGCGTCCTCGGCGTCGCGCACCCCGTCCTGGTCCTTGTCGTCGGCCGGACACCCGTTGAGCGCGATCATCCCGCGCAGGGTGGGACAGGCGTCCTCGGCGTCCGCGACCCCGTCGCGATCGTTGTCGGCCTCGGGACACCCGTCCTCGTCGTCGAAGAAGTCGAGGTCCTCGGGCGCGCTGGGGCAGGCGTCGACGGCATCGGGCACGCCGTCGCCGTCGTCGTCGGGATCGGGGCAGCCGTCGCCGTCCTCGAACCGATCCAGGTCCTCGGGCTCGTCGGGGCAGGCGTCGATCGCGTCGACGATGCCGTCCCCGTCGCGGTCCGGGCTGTCCTCGGGGCAGCCGTCCTCGTCCTCGTGCCCATCCAGGTCTTCCGGTACGGTCAGGCACTGGTCGTCGGCGTTGTCGATGCCGTCGCCGTCGACATCGCCGGTGGCCGAGACGTCGGGACAGCCGTCGTCGTCGCGGTCGCCGTCCTTGTCCTCGGCCTCGGTGGGACACTGGTCGGCCGCGTCGGGGACGCCGTCCTTGTCCGCGTCTTCCTGCAAGCAGGCGCGGGATGCGGTGAGCGCGACCTCGGCGGCGGACTTGGCCGCGTCGATGTGCTCGCCCGCCCGGCGGACGTCGGCCTCGTCAAACTCGACCTTCGCGAACGCCAGCTGGGTCTCGGCGCGGGCGAACGAGACCGGAGAGCACGCGCTGCCCTGGAGGCGTCGGGCCTCGTCGACCTGCGCGCTCAGCAGGCGGATCTCCAGCTCCAGGTCGCGCTTGGCCACCGTGGCGCACGCGGGCAGCGCCAGGGCGACCGTGAGCAGGAGGGATCGGGGGGTCATGGGGTGGCCCCGGCGTCATCGGACCATGGGGACGGGCCGTCGTCGTCGTCCTCCCACGGCGCGGGCTCTTCTTCGGGGGCCTTGAGTGCCTCGACCAGGGGATCGGTGTCGCCGGTCTCCTCGTCGGGGTCGTTGCCCTCAGGGGCGTCGGGCATCCGACGCGGGGCGGCCTCGAGGGCCTCGGTCTCTTCGGCGGAGGGGGTGCTCGGGCGGCCCGTGGCCCGCTCCCGGGCGAGGCGGGCCGTGGTGGCGGCGAGGTCGGCGAGGTCCATCGCGGCGCCGTGGCGGGCATCGGCGAACTGCTCGACCGCCTTGTCGCGGTACGCGTGCGCCAGGGTGAGCTCGTAGGGGGCGAGGGCCTCCGCGCCTTCGTCCTCGGCAGCGACGATCGCCTTGTTGGCCTTGACGATCCGCACGGTCGCCAGCGTCGCGGTGCATCCGCCGAGCGCGAGGGCCAGGAAGGCAGCGATGATCGGACGTCGGCGCACGGTCACTCCTCGGCTGCCTGTATCGCCGTTGGACGGAGCCGGCGTCAAGGTGTGGGCGGCCGCCCCGAGCGGGTGTCGCCTGGGATAGGGTCGCGGTCGGAGGTGACGATGGGCGCGGCGTGGCTCCTGGCATTGGCGACGGTGTGGGCCCAGGACATTCCGCTGCCCGCGCCGCTGTCGGCGCTCGCGCTCGACGACAGCACCCCCTGTCCTGATGTCCCGGCCGAGAGCGTCCCCCGGCTCATCACCACGTCGGTCGGTCCGGCGCGCCACGCGGGCGATGGCACGTACGCCTGGATCTGCCCCAGCCTGTGGGGTGGGGCGCTCAATCCCGTGATCGCCTCCGATCCCACGGGCGGGACCTTGGCGGTGGTCGCCGACGACCGGGTGTTCACCTCGACGGACGGCGGGTGCTCGTTCGCGGGCGTCCCCCTTCCCCGCGGCACGCTGACGGCCATCGACACGTTCTACTGGCGCGACGGGTTCTGGGTGGTCGCCACCGACGAGTCGGCGACCAGCACGGTCATCTACTTGCTCCAGGACGGCGGCCTCACGGAGTTCGCCACGCTCGAGGGCATCGTCGCGTCCGACGCCTCCCCCTCCGGCATCGGGGCGCTGTGGGTTGTCGGCCTGCGTCCCCAGGCCACGGTGTACCGGGTCAACCTCGTGGGCGGCGTCAGCGGCACGGACACCCCGCTGCCGGACCTGCCCAGTGCAGATCGGGTCACGGGCCTGTCCATCGCCGGGTCGGACGACGACGAGGCGTGGATTCGGGTGGACCGCGGGCTGGACAAGTCGTTCTGGTTCGGCCGTCACCTGGAGACCGGCATCACGCTGTGGGATGCGCCGGAGGGGAGCTGGCGCTCGATGCACGGGCCGGTCCTGTACGACGGCCTGTGGCTCGCCTCCCTCGACGGCGACCTGTACACGGCGGGTCAGGTCACGGGGAACCTGGTGGAGGTGGGCTCCTCGGCGGTGTGGACGGCGTTGCAGGTGGTGGGGAAGCGCCTGTTCGCGGGCAGCCCCACCGAGCTGTTGGCGGTCACCGGGTTCGACGACGACCTCACCCCGCGCACCACCCCGGCGTTCACCCTGGCCCAGCTCTCGCGCCCTGCGGCGGCGTGCCAGATCGACGGCTGCGACGCATTGCTCGACCAGATTGCCACGGTGGCCACGATCGACCCCGATCTCCCGGCGAGCTGTCCGGACGGGCGGACGCTCGCGGATCTGCAGCCGGAGACGTGCGCGTGCGACGGCTCGGGAACGGGGGGCCTGGGGGCGCTGGCGCTCACCGGGCTGATCGCAGGGCGTCGCCGCCGGGAGCGGTCCTCCTGATCGCACTGCCGTGTCCCGGGATCGCGTGGTAGGATCTCGGGTCTGCGACGGGAGACGACCATGGGCGCAAGGGGCTGGATGAGCGGGTTGGCGGGCGGCCTGCTCCTGATCGCGTGCGACGGGGCCGGCACGGCGGGTGCGCCGACCTTTCACGGGGACGTCCGTCCGATCCTCGACGCGAACTGCGTGGAGTGCCACCAGGCGGGCGGGATCGGACCCACCGACTTCACCGACGAGGCCGCGTGGGCCCAAGGCGCCCCCAGCTGGGCGGCCGCGGTGGTGGCGTCGGTCGAGTCCGGGTTGATGCCCCCCTGGAAGCCACGCGACGACTGCCACCCGCTCGCCAACGCGCGCACCCTGTCGGACGCGGACAAGGACACCCTGTCGGCATGGGCTGCGGCCGACTACCCGCTGGGCAAGCCCGAGTCGTACGAGGCCTCCACCGCCAAGGTCGAGGACCCGATGGTGTCGCTGGGCACGCCCGACCGCGTGCTGGCCCCCCCGGTCCGCTACACGCCCGATCCCGGCTCCCCGGACGACTACCGCTGCTTTGTCGTCGACGACGGGGTCGACGTCGAGACCTGGATCCAGGGGCTGCGGTTTGCGCCCGATGCGGTGGAGATGGTCCACCACGCGATCCTGTACCGGCTGGACGCCCAGTATGCGGACCTGGTCGCCGAGCTCGAGGCCGACGATGCGGACCCCGGCTACACCTGCTTCGGCAGCCCGGGCACCTGGAACACCGACACCCTGGCCGCGTGGGCCCCGGGCCAGGTTCCCGAGCGCTACCCCGACGGCGTGGCCCGCAAGGTGGACCAGGGCAGCCTGCTGATCCTCCAGCTGCACTACAACCTGCTCAACGTCGATCCCGACGCCGTCCCCGACGACGCCACCGCGATCGAGCTGTGGACCCTTCCTGCGGGGGAGACCCCCAGCCAGGCGCTGATGTC
>JAUHWK010000359.1 GCA_030424555.1 bacterium
ATCGGGGCGATCCGGCCCTCGTGCCTGCTGGTGGGCCGCCCACCGCCCGGTCTGGCGTGCCCGTGCCCAGCTGATCGCCTGTGCGACCCGGTCCTCCCGCACCAACCGCACGACGGCCGCGCCTGGATCGAGCAGCTCGGTCCACGCCCGCGCGTGGTGGGCGTGGACCTTGCACGCAAAGCGGCCCTCCCGATCGGTCCGCGCCTGCCAGACCGCAGCCAGGTGGGCGCGGCGAAACCCGGCGTCTCGCTGCACGGCCGCCGCCCACACCGGCGCGGTGCGCGTGCCCACGAGCCCCGCGCCCCCCACCCCGCGCCGCACCGCCCAGTCGCGCAACGCGATCGGGTTGACGTACTCGCGGGGGGCGGCACCTCGGCCCGTCGCCCACAGCAAGCGGGCGAGCAGGGTGGATCCGGTGCGGGGGGTGGTCGCGAGCAGGAGCGAGGCCGCCGGACGCCCCGTCGGTCCCACCCCACCCGACAGGTCGTAGGAGGGACCGTGTCGGGGATCGATCAGCGCCATGCCGACCAGGGCCGGTCGGCCAGCGAGGCGTTGGCGTAGCGCCGATCGCCGGTGATCTCGGGTCCGAGCCACGGCGGACGGACGAACGCCTCGTCCTCGTCGCCCAGCTCCACCTCCGCGATCACCAGGCCCTCGTTCGCCCCGTGGAACACGTCCACGTCCCAGACGTGGGCCCCCACCGGGACCCGCCAGCGGGTCTTGTCGACCACGCGCCCGATGCACAGGCCCAGCAGCACCGCGGCCTCGTCGGCCGACACCGCCCACTCCACCTCGGCGCGCCGGGCGCCTTCCGAGGGACCCTTCACCGTGACCCAGGCTGCGTCCGCCGTGCGTCGGATCCGCACCGAGACCCCGTCCTCGCGGGCCAGGTAGCCCTGGACCATCACCACCCCGTCCTCCGGATCCAAGCCGGGCTCCGTGGCGACGAGGAAGCGCCGCTCGATCTCGACGAGGGCCGCGGTCGCACCTGCCATCGTTCCTCCTGGGGCGCCGCGCACCACGCGGCGACGATCCGCGCCGTACCGTCACGGTCGCCCGGTTGCACCCCGATCGGGGGCGGATAGGCCACCGACCGCCCCCGGAGGTTGTATGCGTCCCGTGCTCTCGTCGTCCGCCCTCGTCGTCCTGTCCGCCCTCCTCATCGCCTGCGGCGGGCCCTCCGAGCCGGCCGCCCCCGCCGCCCCCGCCGCCAAGGAAGCCCCGGCCGCCGCAGAGGCCGAGGCCCCAGCCTCCGGCAAGCCCGCAGAGACCCCGCCCAACGAAGAGACCCCTGCCGCCGAGGGTGTGGATCCGGCCGCCTTCCGTCCCGTCGACATCGAGGGCGCCGCGGTCCACTTCGTCGAGCCGTCCGACGGCGCCACCGTCACCAGCCCCCTCAAGGTCGTGTTCGGCGCCAAGAACGTCGAGATCGTGCCGGCCGGGGAGCTCCGGTCCAACACCGGGCACCACCACCTCATCCTCGACGCCGAGCCCCCAGCCGCTGGCGAGACCGTGCCCGCCGACGCCACCCACATCCACTACGGCAAGGGCCAGACCGAGACGACCGTCGAGCTCGCGCCCGGCAAGCACACCCTGACGATGCAGCTCGCGGACGGCCTGCACCGGTCGTACGGCGCCCCTCTGCGCGCGTCGATCACGGTGACCGTCGCGGCCGCGGAGTAGCCGCGTGGCCGCGCTGCCCTCCCTCCCCGATGGCGCCGACCTGCCTGCCCTGCAGGCGTGGATCGACGCATGGGAGCGGGAGCGCGGCTGGCGGGACGCCTCCGCCGCGCGCTGCTGCTTTCAGCTCGGGGAGGAGATCGGGGAGCTGTTCGCCGCCGTGCGCCGGTGGGAGCGCGACGGCCTCGACACCCAGCGTGAGGCGGTCGGCGAGGAGATCGTCGACTGCCTGAACTTCCTGTTCGCGATCGCCAACCGGGCCGACGTCGATCTCGACACGGCCTTCCGCGCCAAGAACGCGCGCAACCAGAGGCGCTCGTGGCCCTCCGACGGTCGCTGACCCTCCTCGTCCTGTGGGGCGCGCTCGCCGTGGGCGGGTGTGCCGCCAAGCCCGTCCACACCGGCGTCGCGAGTTGGTACGGCCCTGGGTTCGCCGGCAAGCCCACCGCGTCCGGCGACCGGTTCCGGCCCGCCCGTCGCACCGCCGCCCACAAGACCCTCCCCTTTGGCACCGTGCTCCGGGTGCGGCTGGACGGCCGCTCCGTGCGGGTCATCGTCAACGACCGCGGCCCCTACGCCAAGGGGCGCGCGCTGGACCTCAGCAAGGGCGCGGCCCGGCGCTTGGGGATGATCGACAAGGGGGTGGCCGAGGTGACCTGGACCGAGATCGGCTGCAAGAAGCGCTACGACGGTCCCCGTGGGTGTGCCGCGCCATCCAGCCACTGATCGATCGCCTGCATCACCCGACGGACCTCGGCGAGGGCGTCTGCCCCCACCACCGCCGCGAGCTCCTCCTCCAGCGCGTGCAGCGTGCCGAGCCCGTCCATCAGCGCATCGACCCCCGCGAACCGAACCAGGCGCGCCCGCCCGTCCGACGGATCCGGGATCTTCTCCACGACCCCCCACGTCTCCAGCTCGTCGACCGCCGGGGCGATCGCCTGCTTGGTCACGCCCAGCCGTGCCGCCAGGTCCGTCAGGCGGATGCCCTCCCGATCCAGGTGGGGAAGCAGCTGGGTGTGGACCTGCCGCACGGGCATGCCGGTGCGCTCGCGGATCCGCGACCGGGCCAGCGCATCGAGCCGCCTCGCAACGCGAAACAACCGCTCGATCGTGCTGTCTTGCTTGGCACGCTCGAAGCGTTCGGCCGCTGTGTCGGTGGGGTCCATCGCGTCCTCGACAGGTCGTCAATGATGGTTTACTAATCGACCCTTCGTCAGTTGTCCTTGACGACTTTGGAGAGACCATGTCCTCGTGGCATCCGATCGCGGCCGACGTCTGGGGGTGGGAGTCCACCTTGCCCATGGGGGCTGGGATGGGCCTTCCGGTGCGGACCACCGCGATCCGCCTGCGCACCGGCGAGCTGGTGGTCCACAGTCCGGGCGACCTCTCGGACGCAGACGCCGCGGCGCTCGACGCGCTCGGTCCGGTTCGCCACCTGATCGCGCCCAACACCTTCCACCACCTGTTCCTCGGCGCCGCGATGGCCCGCTGGCCCGAGGCGTCCGTGTGGGCGTCCGCGGCCTTGCGCGCCAAGCACCCCGAGCTCGATCTGCCCCGCACGCCGTCCGACGATCCCCCGTTCGCCGACGAGCTCGTGCCCTTTCCGATGCACGGCGCGCCCTCGATGGACGAGACCGCGTTCGTCCACCGCCCCAGCGGGAGCCTGCTCGTCACCGACCTGCTGTTCCACATGCTCCAGGGCACCACGCAAGGGTGGCTGACCCCCTGGGTGCTGCGCATGACCGGCACCTGGGACCACCTCGCCTGCTCGCGGGTGTGGACCTTCTCGGTGAAGGATCGGCCCGCCTTCCACGCCTCGGTGCGCGCCTTGCTCGACGAGCCGTTCGATCGCTTGATCCCCTGCCATGGGCCCGTGATCGAGGACGACGCCCACCCCCGCGTGTCCCACGCCCTCTCCCGATGGCACCCTGCAACGCCCTGACGCGCGCGCCGCCGGACACGGCGGATAGGCCTTCGTCTCGATCGAGGTGGCCATGGACGATCTGCTCGCCGCGCGCTCCCAGATGGCCCTGTCCCTCGGCTTCCACATCCTGTTCGCGTGCATCGGGATCGGGATGCCGCTGCTGATGGTGCTGGCCGAGGGGATGTGGCTCCGCACCAAGGACGCCGTGTACCGCGAGCTCGCGGAGCGCTGGTGTCGCGGCACCGCGATCATGTTCGCGGTGGGGGCGGTCAGCGGCACCGTGCTGTCGTTCGAGCTGGGCCTGCTGTGGCCGGACTTCATGGAGTTCGCCGGGCCGATGGTCTCCATGCCGTTCAGCCTGGAGGGGTTCGCCTTCTTCTTCGAGGCCATCTTCCTCGGGGTCTACCTGTACGGCTGGGACCGCGTTCACCCTGTCGCCCACTGGCTCAGCGGCGTGGGCGTGATGGTCAGCGGGGCGATCAGCGGCATCTTCGTCGTGTCGGCGAACGCCTGGATGAACCACCCCACCGGCTTCTCGATCGACCCCGACACCGGCGTGATGACGATCGACCCTATGGCCGCGATGTTCAACCCGGCGATGCCCTCGCAGACCCTGCACATGACGGTCGCGGCCTTCGTCGCGATGTCCTGGCTCGCCACCGGGATCCACGCCTACTACCTGCGTCGCCACCCCGACAGCCCGTTCCACCGCCGCGCGTTCGGCATCGCGCTGGCCGTCGCGATCGTGAGCGCGCTCGCCCAGCCGATCACCGGCCACACCGCCGGCGAGTACGTCGCCGAGCACCAGCCCGCCAAGCTCGCCGCGGCCGAGGCGCTGTGGGAGACGTCCCGCGGCGCGCCGATGGTGATCGGCG
>JAUHWK010000360.1 GCA_030424555.1 bacterium
CGGGAACGCTGGTCAGTCGTCGGGATCTGCTGCGTCGCGGCTTGCTGGTCGGAGGCCTCGTCGCGGTGGCGGGCGGGGCGGCCAGCCTGGGATCAGCGGCGTGGCTCGCGTCCCCAGCCGAGGGCATGCGCGTGCTGTCCGCGGGCGAGACCGCGATCGTCGCTGCGGTGGCGCTCACGATGTTCCCCGGCGACCCGATGCCGCTCGACGGCGTGCAGGCCGGCGTCGTCTCCCAGGTCGACGACATCCTCGACACCAGCGTCCCCGAGGTCCACGCCACCGGATTCCGCTACCTGCTGCGCACGCTGGAGTAGGGCACCCTCGCGAGCCGGGGGGTGCGGTTCAGCCAGGCCTCCCCGGCGGTGCGTCGGGAGGTGCTCACTGCGTGGCGTACCCCCACGGTGTTGGTCCGGCGGGTCGCCGCCGATGCGCTGATGATGGTGATGGGCATGGCGTACTTCCGGCACCCCGAGGTTCAGGCCGCGATGGGGTACCGCGCCGCATGCGGCGGGGTGCACGTATGACCACGCCCGCAACTCTTCAGGGCTGGGCGCCCGGGCGCCACGGGGCGCGGCAGTACCCCAAGGATCTCACGCTCCGTGTCGACGTCGTGGTGTTGGGGGCGGGGGCGGGCGGCATCGCCACCGCCACGGCCCTGGCCGAGAAGGGGGTGAAGGTCGCGCTGCTGGAGGAGGGGCGTCACTGGCGTCCGTCCGAGTTCTCCCAAGATGTTCCCCGCACCTTCCGCCACCTGTACCGAGATCGGGGGGCCCGCTCGATGCGGGGCAACACCGTCACGCCGCTGCCCGGCGGTCGGGGCGTGGGCGGCAGCACGCTGATCAACTCGGCGATCTGCTTTCGCTGTCCCGACCCGGTGCTCGCCCAGTGGCGGGATGACCATGGCGTGTCCTCGGTCACGGCCGCCCGGATGGCCGCCCTGCAGGACCGCGTGTGGGAGACCCTGCACGTCACCACCCAGTCCCTGGAGATCCAGCGCCTCAACAACATCGTGTTCCGCGATGGGGCCGAGAAGCTGGGGATGAAGGGCTCGTTCCTGCCGCGCAGCGCGCCCGGGTGTGTCGGGTGCGGGGTGTGCCAGCTCGGCTGTCCCACCGGGGGAAAGTCCAGTGCAGACCGCACCTTCCTCGTAGAAGGGCTCGCCACCGGCAACCTCGGGGTGTACGCCGGCATTCGGGTGGACGCGGCCGAGTCGTCGTCGGGGCGCATCACGGCGGTCACCGGGCGGATCCTGCATCCGGACACGCAAGCGGAGGTCGGCTCGGTGCGGGTCGAGGCAGACCACGTGGTCGTGAGCATGGGGCCCATCCAGACCCCGTACTTCCTCCTCGCGAACGGCCTCGCAGACGCCACCCACTGTGGCCAGCACCTGGTGGTCCACCCGGCGGTGGGGGCGCTCGCGCGCATGCCGTTCGAGGTGCGTCCGTGGCACGGCGTCACCCAGGGCTACTACGTGGATGCCTACGACGAAGGCTTCCTGCTCCAGACCTACACCGTCACGCCCGACCAGTACTTCGCGATCCTGCCCACCGCGGTCGGCACCGAGACGATGCGGTGGATGAAGGATCTCCGGTACCTCGCGAGCGCAGGCCCGCTGGTCCACGACGAAGACAGCGCCGGGCAGGTCCAGGTCACGCCGCTCGGGCCCGACATCTTCTACCACCTGGGCGACGGCGACCGTCAGCGGCTGATCAAGGGCCTCCGGCGCACGGGCGAGGTGTTCTTCGCGGCGGGCGCCGAGGCGTTCCTGCCCGCGATCACCGGGGGGGCGATCGTGCGCGACCCGTCCAAGATCGAGGCCGTCTTGCCCGACACCCTGCAGGCCCACGAGCTGATCACTTATGCGAGCCACCCGATGGGGACCGCGCGCATGGCGGGTCGCAGCGAGGACGGCGTGGTGGATCCGTGGGGGCGCGTGTGGGGGTGGGACAACCTGCACGTGGCCGACGCCAGCCTGTTTCCCACCAGCCTCGGGGTCAATCCCCAGGTCACCACCATGGCGCTCGGCCTGATGGTCGGGGGACACCTCGCGTCGGCGTGAACAGAGGATCGCGTGGACGTGGAACACACCACGTCCCTGACGGGTCCACGATGGCGACCGGACCGCGCGGCCGATAGGGGCGCGGTCGTCGATGGGCCCGAAGAAGGGTCCCAGGAGGCACGATGATCCGGTTCCTCGCTCCATTCCTGGTGGCGTCCACCTTCGCCGCCGGCACGATCGGCACCGCCCACGCGGGCACCGTCTGCGTGGTCGACGCCGAGATGGCGATCAACGAGACGTCCGAGGGCAAGGCCGCCAAGAAGCGGCTCGAGGGCATGTACGCGGCCAAGCAGACCGAGCTCGAGGCCGACCAGGCCGCGTTCGAGAAGGCCATTCAGAGCTTCGAGTCCTCCAAGATGATCCTGAGCGACGACGCGCGCCGGGCCAAGGAGGAGGAGCTGATGAAGACGCAGCAGCAGCTCCAGCAGAAGCTGATGATGGCCGAGCAGGAGATGCAGGCGACCTACGGACAGCTGCTCCAGGACATGGAGGGCAAGCTGTACAAGATCGCCGGCACGGTCGGGGCCGCCAAGGGCTGCGCGATGCTGATGCAGAAGGCCGCGCTCCTCTGGTCGGACGACTCGGTCAAGGACGTCACCAAGGACGTCATCGCCGCCCTCGACGCCGCCAAGTAGGCCGCGGTCAGGCAGGGGCCCGGCACGCCGGGTCCAGCACGCACGTCGGGCACACCGCGGCGTCACGGTGGCCTCGGCACGCCCGGGAGATCCCGTGGTGGGCCAGGGCGAAGTCGAACCGGACGGGATCGTCGGGATCGATGGTTGAGAGGGCGTGCGCGATCTCCTGGGCGGTGCGCCAGCTCGCATCCGTGCGCTGCGTGAGGCCCAGGAACCGGGACAGCCGGCCCACGTGGACGTCCAGGGGCATCACCAGCTCCGAGGGGCGGATCCGCTGCCACTGGCCCACGTCCACGCCCTCGCGCGGGGGGCGCACCATCCACCGCACCCACAGGTTGAGCCGCTTGCAGGCGGATCCATCGCGGGGGGACGGCAGGAAGGTGCGGACCCCTCTCGGGAGGTCCCGCACGTCGGAGACCGCGGCGTGCCGTGCCCGGATGGCGTCGATCGCGTGGGTCCGGAGCCGATCCACCAAGCCGGCGATCCGGGTGCGGACCTCGGGCCCGTCGCCGAGGGCATCCTCCAGGCGGTCGGTGGTGCGCAGCTGGCGCCCGAGGGTGTCGAGGACGACGCCGAGATCGGCGGCGCGGATCCAGCGGTAGCCGAGGGACCCGACGCGCGCGTCGTCGGCGGGTGTCCAGGCGCGGACCGCCTGGGCAGGGCCGCCGTGCTGATCGAGGACGTCGAGCAGGCGGTCGAGGACCGGCAGGAACAGGTCGACCCGTCCAAACGCCATGCCCGCCGCGAGGAAGCCGGCGATCTCCCGGTCGGCCGGATCGTCGTAGCGGTGGACCGCACGCACCGGATCGTGGGGGATCCGGGCTGGGCCGTCCGTCGCGTCGTACAGGCGCTCGAGCAGGGCCACCACGGCTGGTGACAGAGGGGATGGACGCATGCAGGACCCATCGAGGCCGCCGGGCAGGGGATCGCAGGTGGATCCCGCCCTCAGGCAGTGGTTGGTGTGCCCGGCGTGCCGGGGCGAGCTGTCGGACGATGCGACCGCAGGCGACGCGGTGGACGGCCTGGGCTGTCGTGCCTGCGGCCTGCTGTATCCCGTGGTGGACGGGGTCCCGTGGATGACGCCGGAGCAGGCGGTGCGGTGGGGTGGCGACGGGTCGGGTCCTGGGCGTTAGGGTCGCGCCCCGCGCGGCGCGCTGCCGTTCGGCTCGCGGCACCCTCGGGCGCCGATGGAGGGTCCGTGTCCAGCACCTCGCGCGCCCACCCCTCGCTCGGCGGCCCCCTCGGCGCCCCTGGTGGTGGCCGGTTCGCCGGCACGTCGATCCTGTCGGTCAAGCCATGGTCCCGGCAGGATCTGGAGGCGGTGCTCGACGTCGCCCACCGCATGCGCACGATGGTCGAGCTCGTCGGCACGGTCGACCTGCTCAAGGGCTACCTGCTCGCGAACCTGTTCTACGAGCCGAGCACCCGCACCGCGTCCAGCTTCGTCGCCGCGATGGAGCGCCTGGGCGGCAGCGTCGTCGCGATCAACGAGGTCAAGTACAGCTCGGTCGCCAAGGGCGAGACCCTGGAGGACACGGTCCGGACGCTCGAGGCGTACTGCGACGCCGTCGTCCTGCGGCACCCCGAGATCGGCGCGGCCGCCCGGGCTGCCAAGGTCGCGAGCAAGCCGATCATCAACGCGGGCGATGGGGCAGGGGAGCACCCCACGCAGGCGCTGCTCGATCTGTTCACCATCCGCGAGGAGATCGGGGGGCTCGACGGCATCGAGGTCGCGATGCTCGGCGACCTCAAGTACGGGCGCACCGTCCACAGCCTCAGCCGG
>JAUHWK010000361.1 GCA_030424555.1 bacterium
CCATGCCTTCGGGGAACCCCGAGACGAAGGCCCACGCGTTGGCCGCCTCGAGGGCGGAGCGCACGTCGGCCTCGGAGGCATTGGGACGGGCGTACCGGACGTTGTCGCGAATCGACGTCGCGAACAAGACGGGCTCCTGTGAGACCACCCCGATGTGGCGCCGTACCGCCTTGGGATCGAGGGCGCGCAGGTCCCGTCCGTCCAGGAGGATCGCGCCCTGATCGGGATCGTACAGACGGAGCACCAGCCCCGCGACCGTGGACTTCCCCGCCCCGCTCGGCCCGACGAGCGCCACGACCTGCCCGGGCTCGATCGCCAGGTCCAGCCCTTGAAGGACCGGCACATCGGGTCGCGAGGGGTAGCGGAAGTGGACGTCTTGCAGGGCGATGGCCCCCTGCACCACTCCAGGATCCTCCCCTCCGGCCGCTTCGAGGCCCTGGTCCCGATCCAGCAGCTCGAACACCCGCTCACTCGCGCCGGTGGCCCGCATGAAGTCGCCCCACAGCCCCGACAGCGTGGCGAGGCTCATCGCGACCGTGAGCGTGTACAGCAGGTACGCCGTGAGGTCGCCCAGGGTCATCGTGCCGTCGAGCACCAGCCGCCCGCCGTACCAGACCACCAAGGCGATCGCCCCGTACCCGGCGAACCCCGCCAGTCCTTGGAAGATGCCGTACGCCCCCGCACGCCGTGCAGCGAGCGTGTAGCTGTCGTCGACCGCCTCGGCGTAGCGCGCGCGCTCGGCGTCCTCGGACGCGAACGATCGCACCGTGCGCACCCCGCTGATCGACTCCTCCGCCACGTGGCCCGCCCGGGCGAGCGCATCCTGCACCTTGCTCGACAGGCGCCGGATCACCCGGCCGTACACGCTGGCGCCGATCGCGACGATCGGGACCACCGCCAGCGTGACCAGGGTCAGGCGTGGGCTCATCCACACCAGCATCGCCACGCCACCCAGCGCGCCCGCCCCGAACCGCAGCGCCATCGACAGGTTCACGGTGACGGTGTTCTGCAGAACCGAGGTGTCGTTGCTCAGGCGGTTGGTGAGCTCGCCGGTGCGGGTCTCGTCGAAGAACGCGATCTCCTGACCGATCACCGCGTCGAACACCTGCGTGCGCAGCCGGGCGACCACGCGCTCCCCCGCGACCGTGAACAGCCAGGCCCGCAGCCCGGAGAACAGCGCCGACAGCGCGAACGCCCCGACCAACAGGGCGGCCGCACGGTCCACGTCGCCGAGATCCTGTCCCGCCGAGATCACGTCCACCAGCCAGCGCACCACCAGCGGGAACAGCAGGGTCATCGCACTGCCCAGCACCAGCATCACGGTGGCGACCGCGAGGATGGGAAGCTCAGGCCGTGCGAGCGCCAACAGGCGCGACATGGGGACGGGACGACGCGCCATCCAAACCTCCGGAAGGCGCACCCTACACACCGCCGACACGCGGAAAAGGGGACATCGACGGTCCGCCACCGTCGCGGGCAGCCGGTTACCCCGCGGCCCCCCCTCATCCTGGAGACCACCATGACCCTCGACGTGAGCGCCCTGTACGACGCCGTCCCCGACGTGGCCCCCCGCGCCACCGCCCCGTCCATGGACATCCTCAAGGGCTCGTCGATCCTCGCGATCGCGGGGGAGGTCAAGGCCCTGCAGGCCGAGGGCCGCACGATCCACAACCTCACGATCGGCGACTTCGACCCCTCCGTGTTCCCCGTGCCCCAGGGCCTCGTCGACGGGATCAAGGCCCAGCTCGACGCCGGCGCCACCAACTACCCCCCCGCGGTCGGCGTGCAGGAGCTGCGAGACGCCGTCACCACGCTGTACCGCCGCGAGCTCGGCCTCGACTTCCCGGCCGACAGTGTGATCGTCGGGTCCGGTGCCCGTCCCCCGATCTTCGCCGCCTTCCGCGCGATCGTCGAGCCGGGCGACACCGTCGTGTTCCCGGTCCCTTCCTGGAACGTCGAGCACTACGTCGCCCTCAACGGCGGCGTGGGCGTCCGGTTGGTCACCCGCCCCGAAGACGGCTTCATGCCCACCGCGGAGCAGCTCGCACCGCACCTCGCCACCGCCCGTCTGCTCGTGATCAACAGCCCCCAGAACCCCAGCGGGTCCGTGATCGACGAGGCCCTCCTCGGCGGCCTGTGCGACGCCATCCTCACCGAGAACGCCCGGCGCCGCGAGGCCGGCGAGCGTCCCCTCATGCTGATGTACGACGCCGTGTATTGGCAGCTCGTGTTCGAGGGCGCCACCCACCTCACACCCATGGGCTTGCGCCCCGAGATGGCCCCCTACACCATCATGATCGACGCGATCAGCAAGTCCTGGGCCGCCACCGGCCTGCGGGTGGGCTGGGGCGTGGCGCCACCGTGGGTCGTCGCCAAGATGAAGCCCCTGATCGGCCACATGGGGGCCTGGGCCGCCAAGGCCGAGCAGCTCGCCACCGCCGCCCTCCTCGCCGATCCCTCCGGGCTCGGCGGGTTCATGCCGGCGTTCAAGGCGCAGATCCAGGACCGCCTGAGCACCCTCGCCGAGGGCATCGCCCAGATGGGGGCCAGCGGCCTGCCCGTGCGCTCCCTCGACGTCCAGGGCGCAATCTACCTGTCGCTTCAGGTCGACGCGATCGGGCGCACCAGCGGCGGCGGCCGCACCCTGTCCACCGACGAAGACCTCCGCGCCTGGCTCCTGCACGAGGCGGGCATCGCGGTCGTGCCGTTCACGGCGTTCGGCTACCCCGAGGGGTCGGGCTGGATGCGGATGAGCGTTGGCAGCGTGTCGATGGACGCCGTCCACGCCACCCTCGCCTCCCTCAAGGCGGCCCTGGAGGCCCTGCGCTGACCGGCCTCCTCGGCGAGTACCCGCTCCTCGGCCTGCTGATCGCGGCCACCGCGCTGCTCGCCGCCTGGGCCTTGTTCCGCGCCAGCTCCCGGGTGGCCCGGGGCAACGCCCGCCGCGGCCGCATCGCACGCGACGCAGAGGACGCCGCCGACGCGGTCCTGTCGGCCCACGGCTACCGGGTGATCGAGCACCAACCCACCGCCCGGTGGGTGCTGCGGGTGGACGGCCGGCCCGTCGAGGTCACCTCGCGCGCCGATCGGCTGGTCCGCCGTCGCGGCCGGACCTGGGTCGCCGAGATCAAGAGCGGTCCCCGGGTGTCCGACCCCGCCCTGCCTGCCACGCGTCGTCAGTTGATCGAATACGCGCTGGCCTTCGGGGTGGACGGCGTGCTCCTCGTGGACATGGAGAGAGGGCGCGTCGTCGAGGTCGACGTCCCCCCTCCCCCCTGATCCACCCCACGGCGGCCTCGGCGACGCACCCCTTCCACGGTCCGCTCGGACCACCCCATCCCCTCACGAGCCCTTCGGCTCGACCCCACGCGGGCCACGACGGCCTGCGACCCACCCGGAGCGCGCTGACGCGCTCCCCACCCGGGAGGCCCCATGGCCACCGTCGAGATCACCACCGAGAACTTCGAGTCCATCATCGAGGGCAACAGCCTCGTCGTGCTGGACTTCTGGGCGTCGTGGTGTGGTCCGTGCAAGCGCTTCGGCCCGATCTTCGAGGCCGTCAGCGAGAAGCACGACGACATCGTGTTCGGCAAGGTCAACACCGAGGAGCAGCGCGAGATCCAGGCCGCCTTCGGCATCCAGTCGATCCCCACCACCGTGTTCTTCCGCGACCAGATCGCCCTGCACCTCCAGCCCGGCCTCCTGCCGCCTGAGGGCCTCGAGGATCTGATCGAGCAGGTCCGAGGCATCGACATGGACGCGCTGCGCAAGGAGATCGCCGAGCGACAGGCGCAGGCCGCCACCGAGCAGTGAGGCGTGCGCGGCCTGGGGTGGCGGGGCCGTGCGCCCCCACCCAGGCCATGCCGTCCCGCCCAAGCCTCACGAGGGCTTCGCCATCCTGGGCCCTCGATCGCGTCCGAGCTCGCGCCGCGTGCGTGCGGCGCGCCCGGAGGTCAGTACGCGTCGGCGTTGTCGAGGTGCTTGCTCTCCATCCGGTCGGCCAGCGCGGCGACCTGGTGAAGGAGCGCGTCGAACTCGGTGAGGCTGATCGTCGCGAGCTTGGCGTTGTGGACGACCAGGAAGTGCTCGCCGGACAAGGCGACCGCCCCGAAGGGGAGCCGGGCGTTCTCCCGGAGCAGCTCGATCGGGTCGGGCCCGCCGAGCTTGGCGAACGGGCTCTTGAACTCCACCATGTCCTCGACATCGTTGATCTGGAACCGCCGGACGATGATCTGCTGCGTGCGGCCATCGTCCCAGGCCCAGGTCATCGCGACGCTGGAGGGCTCGTCCCGCTGGAGGCGGTAGGTGGATCGGAGGTGGTCGAGGGCGTCGGACCAGGTGGCCATGCGCGGCTCCAGGGGCGTCGAGGGCGGGCGATTTCGCGGGGGGCGGGTCTTGGGCAGGTCGCGAAGACGTCCTGAGGGTCAGGACGGGGGGAGACGGGACCGACGGCGCACCAGCAGTCCCAGGAGGC
>JAUHWK010000362.1 GCA_030424555.1 bacterium
AGGTCGGGAGGTTCAGTACCCCGACGTCCGGGTCGTCACGGCCACCCACCGGGACCTGCTCGCGATGGCGGCCGAAGGGACCTTCCGAGAAGACCTGCTGCATCGGATCGCCGTGCTCGCGGTGGGCCTCCCGCGGCTGGGCGACCGCCCCGAGGACGTCCCGGCGATCGCCCAGGACCTCCTGCGGCGACAGCATCCGGAGGCGTCGCTGTCGCCTGCGGCGCTGGAGACGCTCAAGCAGCACAGCTGGCCGGGCAACGTCCGGGAGCTACGCAACGTGCTCACCCGGGCGGTGGTCCTGCACGGGCCACAGATCGAGCCGACCACGCTGGCCTTTCACGCCGCCGCGTTCGACGCGGTGCGGTCGCCTGGGGTGGATCGCTCGGCCGAGGCGCTCGAGCGTCGGCGGCTGGAGGACGCCCTGCGCCAAGCGGAGGGCAGCAAGGCGGAGGCGGCCCGCCTGCTCGGCATCCCGCGAACCAGCCTGCTGTACCGGCTTCAGAAGCACGGTCTCGCGTAGTCCGGCAGGGTTGTGGGCGTCACGACCGCCGGGCGGCCGCGCGCCGGAGCCGATCCCGCAACGCGTCGCGGAGGCCGCCTCCCTCGGGGACCGGTTCGACCAGCAGGACGTCGGCGTCCGTCCCATCCAGCGCCCGCAGGTGCTGGTAGAGGTGTCGGGCGGCGGTCTCGGGCGTGCCGTCCTCGGCGAGGACCCGGTGGGCGACGACGTGGTGGGTGGGTCGCAGTGCGGTGAGCAGGGGCTCGGCGTCCGACCATGCGAGCACCGCCACCCGCGTGAGCAGGGGCGACACGTCGGCGGCCGTGCCCACCACCATCGGCGTGTCCGGCGCGTAGTGGACGAGCGCCTGGCCGGGGCTGGCGGCCGACTCCCCCTGCCCGGGCGCGCGGGGGGCGGCGCCGAGTACCGCGGCGATCATGGCGTCGTCGATGGCGCCGGGTCGGAGCCGACGGGTGCTGCCGTCCCGTGAGACGCGCAGCACGGTGCTCTCGACGCCGACCCCACACGGGCCGCCGTCGAGCACGGCGTCGATCCGTCCGTCGAGCTCTTCGAGGACGGCGTCGGCGGTGGTGGGGGAGATGCGACCGAACCGGTTGGCGCTGGGGGCGACCAGCGGATGACCGGCCGCGTCGAGCACGTCGAGGGCGTCGCGGTGCCGCGGCATGCGGATCGCGACGTCGGGCAGCCCGGCGGTGATGGCGTCGGGGACGGCGGGGCCGCGGGGGAGGACCAGGGTGAGGGGGCCGGGCCACCAGGCGGCGACCAGGGCGCGCGCGGTGTGGGCCTGGTCCTCGGTGAGCGGGGCGATCAGCCCGCGGTCGAGCAGGCCCCCGATCGGGTCCTTGCCGACGAGCGTGGGGGAGACGTGGACGATCAAGGGGTCGTCGGCGGGGCGTTGCTTGGCGTCGAAGATGGCTTGGACGGCGGCCGCGTCGTCGAACCGCGCGGCGAGGCCGTACACGGTCTCCGTGGGGATCGCGACGATCCGGCCGGCGCTGAGCAAGGCGGCGGCGTGGCGGACGCCCTGGCCGTCGCGGGCCAGCCGGTCGGTCACGGGCGGGCCCGGAGCGTGAGCGGGATGTCGGCCGTGCCCACCTCGACCAGCGCCTCCGCGGCGGGGTCGGACGGGGGCTTGGTGAGCGGATCGCCGTCGCTGTCGAGCCGCACCACGAGCTGGACGTGGCCCGGGAGGGGCCGGTCGCCGCCCATGGGCAGGCGGTCGGCCGTGGTGATCTCGAAGGTGGAGGGCAGGGGAGACGCAGGCAGGCGCTGGGCGGCCAGGGGAGGGCCGCCGCGGGGATCGCGGATGCTGAGGAACAGCACGCCGCCGTTCGGCGCGGGGCCTTCGAGGGCCAGCGAGCCCGACGCGATAGGCGAGGCCTCGGCGGCGGTCGGGGCGCCGGGCGGCAGGGTGGCGGCCGAGGGGCCGGCTGAGGCGCGGCGGGCCTCGGAGAGCGCCTGGCGGAGCATCGGGTTGTCGTCGAGGGCGGCGGCCTTCTCCAAGACCTCGACGGCCTTGGTGGGATCGCGCTCGATGCTCAAGAGGCCCCGGTACACCAGGGCCCGCAGGTGCTCCGGATCCTCCACCAGCAGGGCGTCGAGGGCGGCGAGCGCCTCGTCCACCTTGCCGACGAAGGCCTGCAGCACCGCCTGGAACGTGCGGGCGTCGCGGTCGGAGGGGTCGATCGCCAGCGCGGACTCGTTGGCGGCCATCGCCAGGTCCATCCGCTGCCGGGCCAGGGCGAGCTCGGTGAGCTGGTTCTGGCCGGCGAGGTCGGACGGATCGGCGGCCAGGCGCTCCTGGAGCGCCGCGAGGGTGGGGTCGGCGGCGGGGGACGCGGCGTCGCCCATCACCTGGTCCCCGCCCGTCATCGGCATGGCGCCCGTGCGGTCTCGGGCGTCGCCCGCGACGTTCCAGCCGATCGCCCCGAGGACCCCCACGACGAGGAGCGTCCAGACGACCCCCTTCCACAGGTCGGGCAGGCCACCGGGTGGGGGCGGCCGCACGCCGAGGTCGCCGACGGCGGCGTCGAACGCGGTGGGATCCGCGTCGCGAAGGGCGCGCAGGCGATCGAGCATGGGGGCGTCGGACATGGGATCCTCGTCGGGCAGGGCGGGGGCGGCCGTGGCCTCGTCGAGGGCACGTGCGGCGGCGGCTCCGATCTCCAGCAGCGCGGCACGCTCCTCGGCGTATGTGGCGTCGTCGAGCTTGTCGCGCTCGACCTCGAGGTGACGGAGCTGTTCGACGACCAGGGCGCGGGTCTCCGCGAGATCGGTCCGACGGCCCTCGGCGATGGTGGTCTCGGCGTCGTCGCGCCGGCGGGTCAGGCCCACCCAGGCCATGGTCCCGGCGAACAGGCCAGCCTGGGCGATCCAGAACGGGAGCCACCACGGCGTGGTGGCGAGGCGGGCGGGGGGCCAGCCGCCGAGGGCGAGGATCCCGAGCAGGACGCCCGCGAGGGCTGCGTGGCCGAGGACGGCGGACAGGGTGGGGTTCACGCGCGATCCTCGGCGGTCGGGCTGTCGTCGGCGATCTCGGCGAGGAGGGCCTGGGCGTAGGGGTCGTCGGGGGCTGGCGGCGCGGGAGCCGGGGCCGCGTGGGCCTCGGTGCGGCGCCCGACGACGAACAGCACGGCGCCGACGCCCACCACCAGCATGGCGAACGGGCCGAGCCAGACGATGCGGTTGACGCCGTCGGCGGTGGGGGCGAGCAGGACCCATTCCCCGTACTTGGACACGAAGAACGCCTCGATCTGGGCCTGGTCGTAGCCCTGGGCCACGAGCTCGCGCACGCGGCGCTGCATGTTGACGGCGGCGGGCGACGTGCTGTCCGCGGCACTCAGGCCTTGGCAGACCGGGCAGCGCAGGCCGAGGGCGATCCGACGCGCGGTGTCGTCGATGGCGGCGGGGTCTGCGGGGGGCGCACCCGAAGGGGCCACGCCCTCGATCGGGGTGGGCTCCTGGGCGGGGTCGACCGGCTCGGGGGCCCCCCACGCCACGGACACGGCGAGGCACACCGCGAGCCACAGGCGAATCATGGCTGCCCTCCACGCAGGGGCGCGAGGTACTGCTGGAGGATGGCGGGGGACAGCGGCCCGACGTGCTTGTGGGCGATCGTGCCGTCGGGCGCGATCACGAAGGTCTCGGGGACGCCGGCCACGCCGTAGGCGATCGCGGTCCGTCCTCCCGGATCGACGAGGCTCGGGTAGGCGCTCCCGGCCTGTGCCAGGTACCGGCGGCTCTTCTCGGCGTCGTCGTTGTAGATCACCCCGAGAAACCGGACGTCGGGCCAGGCCTGGGCCGCCCGCTGCAGCGCGGGGTGCTCCAAGCGGCAAGGCTGGCACCACGTCGACCAGAAGTTGAGGACGACCGGATCTCCGCGGAGGTCGTCGAGCGACACCTCGACCCCCTCGAGCGTGACGAGGTGGAACCCCGGCGCGGCCGCCCCCTCCAGCACGCTGGGGACCTCACGCGGGTTGGATCCGAACCCGCTCGCGAGCAAGGCCACGAGCGGCAGCACGATCGCCAGGCCGAGGCCCAGCACGACGAGGTTGACCCGCCCGCGGCGGGGACGTTCGGGCGTCATGTCGCGGTGGCTCCTGCGCCCGCGGGCGCGGTGGCGCGTCGGGGGGCGGGGGTGGGCCACAGCACCAGCAGGGTCCCGAGGACGATCAGCACCGGCGCGATCCACAGCCACACCACGGCCGGCATCTGGATCACCCGGACGACGACGTACTCCCCGTCTCGCCCGAGCTCGACCACCGACAGGTACACGTCGCCGGCGAGGGTCTCGTGGATGTCGGGGGTGAAGATGGGCTCGCGCTGGCTCGGGTAGTAGTTCATGCCCGGCGTGAGCGTGGCGAGGTGCGCGCCCTCCCGGGTGACGTCGAACACGGCGCGGACCTCGGTGCGGTGGGCCTGCTCCTCGAACGTGGTGCGCTGGTAGG
>JAUHWK010000009.1 GCA_030424555.1 bacterium
TCGATCTCGACCGAGCCGTACGCGGGCACGGACGCCCGGTCGTCGAACTGGAGGGTGGCAGGTCCGGACCAGGTGCGCATTCTGCCATGGCCGTTCATCGAGTCTCCCCTACCAAGTCCGTAGGTACCGTTTCCCACGGTGCCCTCTCGGTAGCCACCCCGACGGGGCCCTCCATGCCGACACCGCGAGCCCTCCGGTCCGTCGGATGGACGTCGGTCCTCGCCGCGGCGACGTGTGTGTGGACCCAAGTCGTTCAAGCACCTCTGACCCCTTCCCTGATCTGACGGCACCTTCCCGGGCCATCGCCTTCCATTGCACGGGGTGGCGGGTTCGTTGTGTTGGGCCGGTTCCCGGCCCTTGGTCCGGTCCGGGTCAGGTGTCGCGGGCGGCGATGACGCGTTCGAGGCGGTCGCCGAGGACCTGGCGGATGGCGCGCTCGAGGGCGCCGCTGAGCTCGACCTCGACGACGGTGCGGGCCATCGGGCGGACGCGTTGGATCAGCTCGGTGAGGCGGCCCTGGGCTTCGGGGGGCGGCAGGGTGTCCTCGCCGAAGGTGTCGAAGATCTCGCGCTCGATGAGGTGGACGTAGCGTCGGGCGACGCGCTCCATGTCCTCGCGGAGCTCGGCGATGTGGTCGAGCAGGACGTCCAGCGGAATGCCGGCCTTGACGAGGTCGGCGCCGACGTGGAGCAGGCGGGGGCTGGGGACCTGGAACCCGAGGCCGTCGGGCTTGAGCAAGCCCATCTGGACGGCGCGGCGAATCCGGCTGGGGCGGACCTCGCCGCCGAACATCGCGCGCAGCTCCAGGGCGGACAGGTGGGTCGGCAGCTCGGCGGACCAGGGGGAGGTGATCGCGGCTTCCAGGCCGAGCAAATCGGCCATGTCCCCGCCGCGATCGAAGGCCTCGAGCACGTCGCCGATGTTGCTGAGGGTGAACCCTCGGTCCAGCAGGCTGCTGATCAGCCGGAGCCGGGCGAGGTGGGCGTCGCCGTAGACGTTTCGGCGACCCTCCCGGCGGGGGGTGGGGAGCAGGTCGCGGGTCTGGTACGCGCGGATGTTGCGCACCGTGACGTCGGCGGCCTGGGCGAGCTCGTCGATGGTGTACTCGGGCATGGACCGTCCGGTGGGGGCCGATCGGACGGTACCCGGCGGCGGGGTCGACTTCCATGTCCGGGCACCGCTTGACGTTGACATCGGACAATGTCACAGTCATACGTGTAGGCACCGCCAAGGGCCGAGGAGGTTGGGATGAACCAGCTGGGCAAGGATGCCGTGCGCGATGTGCGGTTCGGGCTGGACGAGGGCATCCCCTCGGACTGGTACCAGGGCCGTCCCGCGGTCTCGCTGTACTTCGACAACCTCTCCACCCTGTTCCCGTTGGGCGAGGCGTTCTTCATGCGCAGCGTCCAGCACTACCGGGACCGGATCGACGACGAGGCGCTCCGCGCCGAGGTGCGGGTGTTTCACGCCCAGGAGGCGATGCACTCCCGCGAGCACGCGGCGTACAACCGGATGCTTGAGGCCCGCGGGATCGACGTCGAGGCGCTGGAGGTCGGGGTGGCGCGCCTGCTTCGGATCCCCCACCGGTTCGGGCCGCTCGGTCCCCGGGTCGCGCTGTGCGTGACGATGTCGCTGGAGCACTGGACCGCGATGTTGGGGCACCTCGTGCTGTCGGAGGACGCCATGTTCGACGGGGCCGATCCCCGGATGGCGGCGCTGTGGCGGTGGCACTCCGCGGAAGAGGTGGAGCACAAAGGCGTCGCGATCGACGTGTACCGGGCGATCGGCGGCCGCTACCCGCTCCGGGCCGTGATGATGGTCGTGACCTCGGTGGTGTTCTGGGCGCGGGTGGCGCAGCAGCAGCATCGGATGATGCGGTGGGCGGGGCTGTCGAGGGATCGGGCGGCGTGGGCGGATCTCGCGCGGTTCCTGGTCGTGGAGCAGCGGGTGTTTCAGCGCTTGGGCCCGCACTGGCTGGCCTGGTTCCGCCCGGGTTTCCACCCGTGGGATCGGGACGACCGCCCGCTCCTGGCGCGGTGGCGCACACGGTGGTCTGCGGACCTGCCCTGGCAACGGGCGGCCCCGGTCCAGCCTGCATGACGGCGCAGGCGGTCGACGTCGCGATCGTCGGGGCGGGCTTCTCGGGGCTCGCGATGGCGATCGCGCTGCACGCGGCGGGCCGAGACGACATGGTCGTGCTGGAGAAGGGCGAGGGGGTCGGCGGCACCTGGCGCGACAACACCTACCCGGGGTGCGCGTGCGACGTCCCCAGCCACCTGTACTCCTACTCGTTCGCGCAGAACCCGGACTGGACCCGGCGGTACGCGCCCCAGCCGGAGATCCTCGCGTACCTGGAGCGCTGCGCCGACACCCACGGCGTCCGTCCCTTCCTGCGGTTTGGCCACGAGGTCACCGAGGCACGGTGGGATGCGGCGCGGGGGCGGTGGCGCGTGTCGGTGCGGGATCGCCCCCCGGTCCTGGCGCGCGCGCTCGTGCTGGGGACGGGGGCGCTGCACCGACCGGCGTTCCCGTCGGTCCCGGGGCGTGCGACCTTCGAGGGGCCTTCGTTTCACTCCGCCGCGTGGGATCACGACGTGGACCTGCGGGGCCGCACGGTGGGCGTGATCGGCACCGGGGCCAGTGCCATCCAGTTCATTCCGCCGCTCGTGGAGCAGGCGGAGC
Organism: bacterium; assembly: GCA_030424555.1. Lineage (GTDB taxonomy): Bacteria > Myxococcota_A > UBA796 > UBA796 > JAUHWK01. Next base: position 2,683 of record JAUHWK010000009.1, read on the forward strand.
GCGTCGTCGTGTTCCAGCGGACCGCCCCGTGGGTGCTGCCCCGTCCGGACGGTCCGGTCCCCCTGTGGGAGCGGGCGATGTACCGCGCGGTCCCCGGGCTCCAGCGCCTGTACCGCTGGCTGCTGTACGCGGGCATGGAGTCGCAGGTCGCGGGGTTTGCGGGGGACCCTCGGCTGATGGCGATCGCGCGCAGGCTCGGGGAGCGCCACCTGCGGGATCAGGTGCCAGATCCCGCCCGACTTGCGCTGCTCACCCCGTCGTACACCCCGGGATGCAAGCGCATTCTGCTGTCCAACGACTACTACCCGGCGATGGCGAGGCCCCATGTTTCGGTGGAGACGGGCGCCCTGGACGCGGTGGCGCCCGACGGCGTCGTGCTGCGGGACGGTCGTCGGATCGCCCTCGATGCGATCGTGTACGGGACCGGGTTTCGCGTGACCGAGCCCGTGCCGCCGGGCGTCATCCTCGGGCGTGATGGGGTGGACCTGCACGCCCGGTGGTCGGAGCGGATGACCGCGCACAAGGGCACGACGGTCGCGGGGTTTCCCAACCTGTTCGTCCTGATGGGCCCCAACACCGGGCTCGGGCACAACTCGATGGTGTTCATGATCGAGACCCAGGTCGCGTACGCGATGCAGGCGCTCGACACCATGGATCGACGGGGCGCGCAGGCGCTGGAGGTGCGCCCCGCGGCCCAGCAGGCGTGGAACGAGGCGCTCCAGCCGCGGTTCGAGGGGACGGTCTGGGCGAGCGGGTGCCAGAGCTGGTACCTCGACGGCGCAGGGCACAACCCCACGATCTGGCCGGGCTCGACGCTGGAGTTTTGGGCGCGGCTGCGCCGGTTCGACCCAGACGGGTACGCGTTCACCCCGACGGGGTCATAGGGCCGCGTTGGTCAGGGCCGCGCGCAGGTGGGGGTGAAGGCGGTCGAGGTGGGCCTGCATGCGCTCGACGACGGCCTGGGCGTCCTCTGCCGAGGTCACGTCGCGGCAGGACACGCGCAGGTCGGCCTCGATCGCTCCGGTGGCGGGGACCATGCCGAGGCGCAGGCCGTCGGCCTCGGTGTTGCGCCAGGCGATCTCCGTGAGTGCGCCGGCCACGCCCCCGGTGCCGGCCGCGTCGTTGAGCGTGAGCCACCCGTGGGTGGCGACGCGGATCCGGCAGGGGGCGTCCAGGACCGTGAGGCGGATCTCCGGGGTCGCGCCGGTGGCGAGCCACGCCGCGGAGAGGAGCACGCCGGGGTCGGCACGGAGGTTGTCCGCTTCGAGGTTTGGGCCGCACGCGGCTGCGCCGATCGCCATCGCCCACGCCCATCCGCGCATCGGTCCTCCCCGATCCGCCTAGCCCGCGGGGGCCACCCTGCGCCGGTCGCGATAGTCGGCGGGCCGTTCCGGAGGTCCCCATGCTCTCGCCCCGTACCCACACCTGTGGTGTGTTCCGCGCTCAGCACGTCGGCGCCGATGTCGTCGTGCAGGGATGGGCCCAGCGCGTCCGCGACCGGGGTGGGGTCGTGTTCCTCGTCCTGCGCGACCGCACCGGCACCGTCCAGGTGACCATCGACGAGCGCAGCCCTGAGGCCGTGCGGGAGGCCGCCAAGCGGATCGCCCAGGAGTACGTCCTGCAGGTCAAGGGCTCGGTGGTCGAGCGCTACAAGCCCAACGAGGAGATGCAGACCGGCGCGGTCGAGATCGTCGCGACCGATCTCGAGGTGCTGTCGTCCACCCGTCCCCTGCCGTTCTCCATCTCCGGCGAGACCGATGCGGGCGAGGACACCCGGCTCACCTACCGCTACCTCGACCTGCGTCGGCCCACGCTCCAGCACAACCTGCGCCTGCGCCACGACGCCGTCCTCGCGGTGCGCAACACGCTGTCCGAGCAGGGCTTCCTCGAGGTCGAGACCCCGATCCTCACGCGGGCGACGCCCGAGGGCGCGCGGGACTACCTCGTCCCCTCGCGGGTCCACCCGGGGCAGTTCTACGCGCTCCCGCAGTCGCCCCAGCTGTTCAAGCAGATCCTGATGGTGGCGGGCTACGACCGCTACTTCCAGATCGCCCGGTGCTTCCGCGACGAGGATCTGCGCGCCGACCGCCAGCCCGAGTTCACCCAGATCGACCTCGAGATGAGCTTCGTCACCCGCGACATGGTGATGGCCGTCGCCGAGTCGATCGCGCGCGCGATGTGGCACACCACGCGCGGGGTGGACATCGGCGACATCCCCCGGATGACCTGGCATGAGTCGATGGCCCGCTACGGCGTCGATGCGCCCGACCTGCGGTTCGGGATGACCCACGTCGAGCTCACCGTCACCGTGGCCGCCTCCACCTTCCCGCCCATCGCCAACGCGCTGTCGGAAGGCGGGATCGTGAAGGGCTTCGTGGTCGAGGGGGCCGCGGGCGACACGTCCCGCAAGGTGTTCGACGCGTGGACTACCTTCGTGCGCAACTACGGCATGGGCGGCCTGCTCTGGGGCAAGGTCGATGGCGGAGACCTCACCGGTCCGGCCAAGAAGGTGCTCGACGACGCCGGCACGCTCATCGACGCGCTCGGCGCCTCGGACGGCGACGTCGTGCTGATCGGTGCGGGCGATGCCCCGTCGGTCCACGCCGGGCTCGGCCGCCTGCGGGTCCACGTCGCCAAGGAGCGCGCGCTCATCCCCGAGGGGGAGTTCGCGTTCTGCTGGGTGGTGGACTTCCCCATGTTCGAGCCCGCGGACGATGGCGCCTGGACCCCGATGCACCACCCGTTCACCGCGCCGCGTGCCGAGGACCTCGAGCTGCTGGGCACCGACCGGATGGGCGACATCTTGTCGGACGCCTACGACCTGGTCTGCAACGGCTCGGAGATCGGTGGCGGCTCGATTCGTATCCACCGAGAGGACGTGCAGGCGCGCGTGCTCGACGCGATCGGGATCGACGCGGACGAGGCCAAGGCCCGGTTCGGGTTCTTGTTGGACGCGCTCGCCCACGGCGCCCCGCCGCACGGCGGCCTCGCGTTCGGTCTGGACCGCTGCATCGCGATCCTGTGTGGTGCGGACAGCATCCGGGACGTGATCGCGTTCCCCAAGACCACGTCGGCCCAGTGCCTGATGACGGACGCGCCCGACGTCGTCCCATCGGCCGACCTCGACGTGCTGCACATCGCGACCACCGCCGAGGGCTGACCCGCCGGCGGTGGGTTCGGTCAGGCGGCCAACGCCTCGCGGCACGGGGCGACGATGGTGGCGAGGGCCTCGTGCGTGGCGTCGCGCGCGGCCTGTCCGGTGAGGACGCCCCACGCCGACAGGTCCACCGCGCTGTCCGAGACCGGGCGGGCGCGGGCCTCGGCGATCGCGGTGTCGAAGGCCGCCTCGGCGGCAGGGTGCAGGTCGGGTCGCTGATCGAGGACCCAGCGCACCATTCGCCACGCGAGGGCGGCGTGGCGGGTCTCGTCCTCGGCGATGGCGGTGAGGGCCTCCCGGACGGCGGGGTCGGTCGCGTGGCGCGCGCCGACGGCGGCCTCGTGGGCCGCGAGGGTCTCGCCCACACACCCCTCGTGGATCGCGGCGATCAGGACGTCCTCGAGGGTCTCGCGCACCGTGAGGCCCGTCATCGGGAGGGCGCCGGGTGCATGGGCGGGTGCGCCGAGGTGGTGGGCGAGGGCGAAGGCCTGCTGGGCGTGTCGGATCTCGTCGGCCTGGGCTCGGGTGGCGTCGGCGACGAGGTCGGCGGGGGCACCGTGGGCGAGCAGGTCGAGGACGACGCGGGCGAAGCTCGCCACGCTGGCGTGCTCGGCGCGGGCGATCGCCAGCCAGGCCTGGGCGGCCTCTGAGGGGGCGCCCATCGTGCGGGAGCCGGTGGCGGTCCAGCCGGGACCAGCCGTGGTGGGGGCCAGCCGCAAGGCGCCGTCGACCCACAGGGGACGCCCGATCGCGACCTGGCTGAGCTGGACCTCGAAGCAGCAGGTGCCGCCCGCGCCCTCGAACGGTCCGCAGGTGATGCTGTCGAAGAAGGTCAAGCCGTCGTCGCACGGCGGGTTGAGCGGCGTGGGCCACCACACGATGCCGGTGTCGGTGTCGCTGTAGATGCAGTCGGGCGTCATGATGTCGTCGACCCGGCCAGCGACGTCGGCGTGGGGGGTGCAGCCGGCGTCCTGGAACCCCACGCTGGCGTCCAGGCACACGGTCCACTGGCCCCAGCCGAGCCAACCGTGGGTGGTCCACTGGGCCTCGGCATCCGGGGGCGGGTTGCTGCCGCAGCCGGTGTCGGTGTCGCCGGAGTCTCCCGAGTCGTCGGGGTTGCCGGTGTCGGCCGTGTCGCCGGAATCCCCGGAGTCCCCCGAGTCGCCGCCCGAGTCGTCCGAGGTGTCGTCCCCCGAGTCGAGCCCGGTGTCGCCAGGGCCGTCGTCCCCTGAGTCGTCGACCGTGCCCGTGTCCGTGGTGTCCGCGGTGTCCCCCGCATCCTGGATCACGGTGGTGCAGCCGGGCACGCCCAGGGCGCCCAGCAGGGCGAGGCGGATCACGTCGGACGGGCGGTGCATGGAGGCTCCCTTGGGAATCGGTACCATTCTGCCGATCATGGGGTCAGATCGCCACCCCGATCAGGCTCGTCCCTCATGGGCGACCCGCTCGGCGAGGGCTTGGTGGCGGTCGGACCCGATCACCTCGGGTCCTGGAGGGCGGGGGGCGGATGCGAGGTTGCGGCGTGCGCGCTCGAGGCGCTGCACACTGCGGGTGCTCTCGCGGGCCACGCCCCGATCGGACTCCTGGGCCTTCACCAGGGCCTCGAACAGCGCGATCTGCTTGTCGGCGTCGTGGCACATCAGCAGCAGGTCGACCCCGGCGCGGGTGGACAGGTGGGCGATCTCCTCGGGGCCCCATCGCCCGTCGATCGCCTTCATCTCCAGGTCGTCGGACAGGACCAGGCCGTCGAAGCCGAGCGTGCGGCGCAGGAGCGGCCGAACGACGTGCTCGGACAGGGTCGCGGGGCGCTCGGGGTCGAGCGCGGTGAACACGACGTGGGCGGTCATCACGGCCGCGATGCCCGCGGACACGGCGGCCGAAAACGGGGGCAGGTCCCGGGCGGTCAGCGTGATCGGATCGGTGTCCAACACGGGCAGGTCGAGGTGGCTGTCCAGGTGGGTGTCGCCGTGTCCGGGAAAGTGCTTGGCGCAGGCGAGCACGCCCTGTTGCTGCATCGCCTGGGTGAACGCGGCGACGTGTCGGGCGGTCTCGAGGGGGTCCGACGAGAACGCCCGATCGCCGATCACGGGGTTGTCGGGGTTGGAGTCGACGTCCGCGACGGGGGCGAGGTCCAGGTCGAACCCCATCGCCCGCAGCTCCTGGGCCATCGCCGCGGCGACCTCGGCCGTGGCCTGCCCGTGACGGCCGACGGTGCGCATCGGGGGCCACACGGTGGCGGGCGCGCGGACCCGCTGGACCCGTCCTCCTTCCTGGTCGACCATGCGGAGGGGGGGCGGCCCGGGCACGGCGTCGAGGATCGCGCGGTTGAGCTCGGCGACCTGCTCGGGGGCGTCGACGTTGCGGGCGAACAGGATCACGCCGCCGGGGCGGATCTCCCGCAGCACGGCCCGGACGTCGGCGGACAGGGCGGTGCCGTCGAACCCGACCACGAGGCGCTGTCCCGCGTGGCGACGCCGGGTGGCTGCCGAGGTGGTGCCGGTGGTGGGCGGGCTCACCCCTGGTCGCCGTGGGGGTGCTCGGCCAGCTCGATCAGCACCCCACCGGTGGACTTGGGGTGGATGAACATCACCCGGGTGCCGTGGGCGCCGGGTGTGGGGGCCTCGGACGTGAAGCGCCAGCCCTTGGCGCGCAGCCGGGCCACGTCGGCGTCGAGGTCGTCGGTCCGAAAGCACAGGTGGTGGATGCCGGGCCCACGCTTGGCCAGGGACGCGGCGATCGGGCCCTCACCGCGCAGCGGGGCGACCAGCTCGATCCGGGTGCCGGCGATGGGCAGGAAGGCGGTCTGGGTCTGGGCGGGCTCGACGTCCTCGGTGCCTTCGAGCGTCAGGCCGAGGTCGTCGCAGAAGCGCCGGATGCCCTCGTCGAGGTCGGCGACGGCGATCGCCACGTGGTCCAGGGAGACGATCATCGGGTCACTCCTGTCGTAGGCTGGGCCACGCCTCGCTGAGCCAGCGCCACGCGACGATGTGCAGGTCGCCCGCGACCGTGACCGCGACGGTGTCCCCCGCGGAGGCTTCCGCGTCGTGCCAGGAGGCGTCCTCCACCGAGATGCCGTCGTCGCTGCCGACCTCCAGCATCTCGACGATCGCGCCGCGGGAGGCATCCCAGCGCAGGTCGCGCCCGTTGCCGAGGGCGCCCAGCAGCTGCCAGAAGCCCCTGCGGACGTCGTCGTGGTGGTGGGTCTCGTCGGCTTCGCCCAGGGCGGCGGCGATCCGTTGCCGGTCTTGCTCGTCGGCGAAGCGGAGCCACAGGCCGGGGCGGGTGATGTCGCCCGAGCCCACGAGCCGGACGTCGGCACCCAGGTGGACGGACAGGTCGAACAGCACCCGGACCAGGCGGGTGAGCGGCGTGGCGGGCAGCAGGTCGACGTGGGCGCGGATGTGCTCGTCGACGACCAGGCGGACGGGGAGCGCGCGCAGGACGAGGACATCGTCGCCGTCGGCCTCGAACGGCTCGCCCTGCTCGGTGAGCCACTCCGACAACGCCTCCGCTGCGGGGCGCGGGCCCTGACGTCGGAATGAGACGGTGAACGCCACGGGCGCCTCCGGTGAGGAGGCGCAGCCTATCACCAGCGGGCCTTGCGCGAGGTGGTCCGCAGGTCGTCCTCTCCTCCCAGTGGGTAGAACCGACACATCTCACGCAGGCGGCTGAACACGCGGTCGCCGACCCGATCCCCGAGGGTGGGCTGGGGTCCGCCCGGACGCGCCAGGTTGGCCGTGCGTTGCCCGGTGGGCTCGCGGGGGTCGTAGTTGGTGGTGGCGAGGATCGGTAGGCCGGCGTTGTACCGGCGGCTGATCAGGTCATCGAGCATCTGATCCTCGAACTCCGTGAGCCGACCCTTGCCGAGCTCGTCGAGGACGAGGACGTCGATCTCGCCCAGGCCATCGAGGAGGGAGGACGCCCCTTCTCCACGGTCGAACGCGGCCTTCAGGTCCGCGATGAGGTGGGTGAACTCCAGGAAGCGGACCCTGGCGCCGCGGGTGAGCAGCAACGTGCGGGCGGCGGCCACCACGAAGTGGGTCTTGCCACGCCCGACGGGTCCGTACAGGACCAAGCCGGGCGGGGGATCGTGGGCGGTCCACGACTCGGCCCACTCGCGCACGCGGCTGGCGGCGGTCGCGTTGGCGGGCTCGGTGTCGGCGAGGGAGGCGAGCGTGGCGGCGCCGTACCGACCCGGGAGCCCGGCCTCGTCGAACCGGCGGGCGCGGCGCGCGACCCGGGCGCAGGTGCAGGCGCGCATCACCCCGTCCGGGTCGATCACGACCGCGCGGTCCTCGCACGCGGGGCAGACGTCGAGGCGGCACCGGCAGGGCGTGGCGATCAGCCGGGCCTTGTCGCGCACGATCTCCAGGCCCAGGCCGCCGCACACGGGGCAGTCGGCGGACGCGCCGGGATGTCGGAGGGGGGCGTCGACGGACATGGTGGGTGGCTTCCGGGTCAGTCGGTGTCGAGGCGATCGAGGAGGGTGGCCGCGCGGCATCCGGGGACGGCGGCGCGCAGGGCGGACCGGCCCCACGTGTCGAGCAGGCGGGCCCGCTCCCCTTCGTCCACCTCGTCGAGCAGGTCGGCGAGCTGGGCCGTGGCCTGGGCGAGGTACGGCGCCCGGCTGTGCGCGTCCAGGGCGCGCCAGGCGGCGTCGAACAAGGCGGCGACGGCATCGACCAGGGCGGTGGCCTCCGCAGCATCGCCAGGGCGCGCCTGGGCCAGCTGGTCTGCGACCCGGGCGGTGTGGTCGGGCACCGCCTGGGCGACAGGGCTGGCGCGGAGGGACGCGATCACGTCGCCGAGGGGGCCCTCTGCCCCAGGCGGCTGTCCAAGGCCGCTGTCCGCGACGACGGGGGCCGGCAGGCGGGTGGCCCGGGGAGCCCCAAGGTGACGGGCGGCGTGCCGCAGGGTGAGCGGAGCGCGCACACGCCGTGCGAGTCGCTTGTCGGACGCGGTCTCCAGGGCACGCAGGATGCGGTGCAGGGGCACGCCCTCGTCGAGCCAGCGCACCAGCAGCGCGCCGTCGGCCGCGCTCAGGAACGGGGCGCCGCCGCGCAGGCTCACCAGGTGCCGGCGGACGACCTCGGCCGCGTGGCGGGCCGCCGCGACGGGGTCGTCGGAAGGATCCCGGGTGCCCTGCCGGGACCGTGAACGGGCCGGGTCGGAGGGCTCAGCGGTCGCGCCGTCGTGTGTCACCGGGTGGTCAGCCCCTCCCCACCGCCCTTGTCCGGGCATGGACAGCGTTCTATCATCCGCCGACCTGCGTCGCGACGAGGGCCCCATGCACGCCTGCCTCCGCTGTTTCCCTGGTACCCGGGCCCTTGCCTCGGGCCGACGGGTCCCCGCCCGTGCGGGCTGGATGATCGCCTTGGGACTGATGTTTCCGGCCCTCGGGATGGCGCAGGACGATCCGTTCGGCGACGAGGAGGACTTCGTCTTCGACGGAGACCTGACCGACGCGGAAGATCCGCCCAAGGACAGCGACGACAAGGACGCGGCGCCCGCGCCTGCGCCCGAACCCGAGCCGCTGCTCGAGGACGAGGACGACCTCGTGTTCGAGGACGAGGTGAGCGAGGAAGGCGAGCGGGTCGAGGACGACCTGTTCGAGGACGAGACCGCCGGCACCGACGCGTCCTCGCTGCCGGGGCAGGACACGGTCGAGACCTTCCGCGCCAAGGAGCGCGAGCTGGCAGGCGTGGCGGCCGACGAAGAGATCATGGCCTGGGAGGCCTACCTCGAGACCTACCCGAACGCGCTGTACCGGGAGCGGATCGAGGCCCGCATCCAGACCCTGCTCGACGAGCAGTACCGGCGGGCGTCCACCGGTGGCCGGCTGGATCCGGCAGATCCGGAAGCCGTGACCGACGACCTGCGCGACGAGGAGATCTTCCTCGTCAGCCCGCTGCGTCTGCCCAACCTCAACCCGCGCAGCCGGGTGGTCGCGGGCGCCCTGCTGGGCGTCCCGGTCAAGGTGCAGGCCTGGGCGGACTTCGAGTACGCGTTCCTGCGCAACCTCAGCATGCACGCCGGCCTGTGGGGACGCGCCACCGGCTGGGGCCTGGAGGTCGGTGTCCGGGGAAGCCCGGTCAAGTCCGCCAAGGACAAGGTCCTGTTGACCCCGGCGCTGGACCTCCGGCTGAACTTCGGCCCGCTGCTGTTCGCGGTGCGGCCGCAGCTCGGTGTGGGCGCGATCCTGGCGGACCGCGTCCACCTGCTGGCCAACGTGGGCGCGGAGATCGCGGCACAGGCCAACGCCAGCGCGGCGGTGTTCGGAGGCCTGCACCTGTCGGGCCGCATCGCGCCGCCGATCTCGGTGTTCCTCGAGGCCGACGTGTACGCCCGTCGCCTCACCCGCGCCGAGGGTGCGTTCGTGTTCGCGAGCGTGGGCCTGGGGCTGCGGTTCCATCCCCGGCTGAAGGGCCGCGAGGACGACCCGCTCGAGGTCGTGGCGGCTGGCTACGCCCGGGCGGCGTCGCAGTACGTGGAGCCCTACCAGGGCGCGGCGGCGATCCAGGCGGCGTACTACCTGCCGTCCCGCGGCAAGTAGGTCCCGGGGCCGACGGTCGCTCCGTCGGTCGAGCGCTCGCCGAGGGCGTGGCCCAGGACGGGGCTCAGCCCCGCGGTGCCCGCACCAAGGTGCGGAGCATGGTCCGGATCTCGGGGGTGTCCGGGCAGGCGCGCAGGGCGTCGAGCTTGGCGGCGAACCCGTCGGGATCGCCCTGGCTGTAGTGGTCGGCGTAGAACGTGAACCGGTACACGATCGCCGCCACGTCGAGCTCAGGGTGGAACTGGCTCGCGTAGAACGGGGCGCCGTCCACCTTGGTGAGCTGCTCACAGCCGACGCCGCCGACCGCCAGGCGCTGGCAGCCCTGGGGGAGGTCGTCGACGTGGTCCTGGTGGCCTTGCTGGACCCAGAACCGGTCGGGGAGCAACCCGACGAAGGGGTCGGCCCGTCCGGCCTCGGTGCGTGCGAGCTCGACCCCGCCCATCTCGGTGCGGGACGGATCGTGGACGACCTCGCCGCCCATCGCGAGGGCGAGGCCCTGGAACCCGAAGCAGCTCGCCCACGTGGGCAGGCGCGCGTCGATGACCCGCTTGAGGGCGTCCATCGCCCCGGGCTTCCACGGGTGGGGATCGAGGATCGAGTACGCCCCGCTCCCGCCGAAGAACACGGCGTCGATGCCGGTCAGATCGTCGGCCGTGAGCGGATCGGACAGCCCCTGGTGCACCGCGATGTGGGCCTCGGGCACGTCGCACACCGCAGCGACGCAGGCCCGCTCGTGCTGGGCCATCGGGTCGTGGGTGTCCCGCAGGGACACCAGGAGGAGCCGAGGGGAGGCGTTCACAGACCTACTTCTTGAGCTGCTTCTTGGCGCGATCCAGGTAGGTCTTGAGGTAGGGCAAGCTCTTGTCGAGCGCCTGCGCCTTGCCCAGGTCCTCCACCGCCCGGGCGAACTGACGCCGGAAGTAGAAGGTCATGCCCCGGCGTGCCCAGGCTTCGGCGTTCTTGTCGTCCAGCCGGATCGACTTGTCGAAGTAGATGATCGCCTTGGCGTAGTCCTTACGGGTGTAGAACAGCTCGCCGAGCGCGAACTGCACGCCTGCGTGGGTCTCGTCGATCACCTCGGCGCGCTGCAGGTCACTCACCGCCCCGACGTAGTCGCCGAGATCGATGAAGTACCGCCCGCGCGTCAGGTACGAGTCGACCCGGGTGGGATCGGCATCGATGGCGTCGCCCCACAGCACGACCGCGCGCTTGATGTCGCGCTTTCCGGCCTTCTCGGCCGCCGCGATCAACGCGTTGAGCTGCTGCGCGGTGAGGACCTCGGCGCCGCCGACCTCCATCGCGTCGTCCTCGAGCTCCTCGACCTCGTCGAGGTCTTCGATCTCGTTCTCGTACTCGACGACGCCGAGTCCGCCGTAGCCGAGGTCATCGACCGGGGCCTCGTCGCCGTAGTCCTCGGTGGACCCCAGCGCGATCTCGTCGTCGTCCTCGTCGTGCTCGGAGTGCAGGGCGGTGGGACCGTTCTGTCCGCCGAGCCGGATGGCGGCAGGACCCCCGGGGCCTCGGGGCATCACGGTGGTGTGCTCGTCCTCGTCGTCCTCGTCCTCCAGCGCGCCGTACTGGCCGAACGTGCTGGGCGTGGCGAGGTCGTTGCCCATGGCGACGGCGGGGCCCTGGCGGAGGCTGGCGAGGTCGAGCTTGTCCCGATCCAGCAGCATCGTGGCTTCGTCGGTGGGGGGATCGACGGGAGGGCTGCCGAAGTGGGCCGGCATGTCGGGGGCGGCGCCAGGGAGGCTGTCGTCGTCGTCGAGGTCCTCGATCGCGTCGTCCGCCATCGGCAGCGGGGCGTCGTCCTCCTCGTCCATGATCTCGACCGCGGTGGGGAGCGACGAGATGTGGGGCGTGGACTTCATCGGGCGGGCGTAGGTGGCCCACTCGTCCTCGCCGGATCCCCGCCCGTCGTCCTCGTCTTCGTCGGCGGCCATCGGGAGCGGCTCTTCGGAGGTCTCCTCGGCCTTGGCCTTGAGGTAGTCGGGGACGTCGTCGTCGTCCGCCGCGGCCGTGGGCTCGGGCTCCGTGGGGGTGGACACGACCCACGAGGGTCCGCCGTCGGTGGCGTCGCCGTCGCCAGGATCCGTGGCGCCGAGGCCCGGGTCGGTGAGATCGCCGAGACCCGGATCCGCGCCGACGAGGGTGTCCTCGACGTCGGCGTCGGCCGTTGCGTCGTCTCGCAGGTAGTGGGGCACGTCGTCGGCGGAGGCGTCCTCGCCCTCGTCGAGGTCTTCCGCCTCGTCGGCGGGTTCCGGCTCGGAGGCACGGGGCTTGAGGTAGTCGGGGACGTCGTCGTCGGAGGTGTCGGCGACTGTCGGTGCCTCCTCCTCGGCGGGCTCGTACGAGACCCAGCTGCCGCCCCCCGACCAGTCGTCGTCATCGTAGGCGTGGCCGGTGTCTTCGTACGCGTCCGGATCCGCGTGGACCGTGGGCTCGGCGTGGACCGTGGGCTCGGCATGGACGGTCGGCTCGGACGCTGGGGTCGCGCGGCCTGGGAGCGTGGCCGGATCGTCGTCGGCCGGGGGTGGCGCAGAGGACGTCGCAGGGGCGGATCGCTCGGCGACGATGGCCTGGGCGCGCTCTTGCGCGAGACGCTCGACGTGGGCCATCACGCCCGGGGGGAGCGCCTGGAGCGCGGCGGCGCGAATCATGGCCTCGACCCCATCGAGTCGGGCCAGGAACGCATCGAGAGACGGAGAACGTGCGGTCACTTGCCCTCCCGGGGCGCGGGCGATCGGCGTCGGTTCAGCGGCCGGAGCGGTCGTTGCCGGCCGCGTCGGAGTCGGCCGCCTTCTGGGCGAGGATGCGTGCGGCCTGGATCTCGGCGAGGAGATCGACGAGGCGCGACTCGACGCGCTCTGCGAACTCGTCCTGCACTCGCTCGAGCGGGCGCGTCTTCCCGGTCGACCCGGGTTCCGATGACGACATGCGTGGTCTCCTCGGAACGGACGTCAAGCCGTTCTCCGCCGGCGGACGCTATCACCCAGGGCTTCGACGAGTCAATCGGCCCGGATCCCTCCGAGCGGAGCGCGCCAGCGGCCGCCCTTCAACGGACGGGCCCCGTGTCGCCGTGGATCCGGCATCACCCAGGCCCATGCGAGGATCATGCGGCCGTCCCCCCCGTCGGCCGACAGCAACCGACGGACGTACAAGCCCTCGTCCACGCCCTCGAATGCATCCAGTGCGGCGAGGCGCGCGGGGTCGATCGGCGGGGTCAGCTCGCCGTACACCAGGTCGGTGCCCCCGAGCTCCAACGCGGGGTAGCCGGCGGGCATCTGCCACAAGCGGCCGCGCACCGTGGCGCGTCGTCGGGCGCCCGATCCGACCAGGCGTGCCATCGGACCATCCGAGCGCAGCGTGCCGTACACGAACAACGGCAGGTCTTCGCTCACGCCGCGACCCCGGCCTCGAGCCGATCGAGCCAGGCCTCGAACGAGGCGGCGAGGTCTTGGAGTGGCGCGAGCGCCTGCCCTTCTGGACTGCGGAGCTCCGCGAAGAACCCGTCGTCCAGCAGCAGGTGGTCCTGGGCGCCCACGGCGACCCCCAGCCGCTCCATCAGGCTGGCGAGGACGTCGTCGTCGATCCCGGCGGTGGCGACACGGCTGGTGTGCCAGCCACGGAACGCGGCGAAGGCGTCGAGGACCTCCAGCAGGGTGCCGTGGTCGGAGCGTCCGCGCAGCAGGTGCCAGGTGCCGTCCTTGCGGCGCACGCGGGGGGGCTGGGAGCCGGTGCGTGCCGCGAGGAGCACGGCGGCCACGAGCGCGAAGTACGGGGCGCGCGAGACGGCCCGACGGCGCAGCGAGCCCGCATCGCCGATGGCCCGGGGCAGGGTCTCGCCGGGGTGGAGCAGTCCACCGTGGACCCGGGAGGGACGGTAGGCGACGGTCGGCAGGCCCACGGCGTCTGCCCGGGTGCGGGCGTTGCGCAGCCGGCGATCGATCCCGCGCACGCCCTCCCACACCTGGACCAGCGACGACGGCAGCGCGAGCACAAGGCCAGAGGTCGCCCACACCTCCAGGAACGGACGGGCCACCTGGGGCGGCTCGGGTGTGGGCTCGCGGCGTGCGATCGGGAAGGCGGCGAGCGACCGGTCTTGGAGCACCCGGGCGATCTCCCGGTCGACGTCGGCGAGGTCGCCCTCGCGGCCGAGCAGGCGGCGGAACCAGAGGCGGTAGCGGCCGGGCTGATCCCGGCCGGACCGGAGCGCGTCCAGCACCTCGCGCCAGCCGCTGTCGCTGAGGATGACGGAGGCGGTGCTGGTGGCGAGGTCGCGTCGACGGGTGGCGGCGGGGGTGACGACCAGGCGATCGTCCCGGCGCAGGGCGTCTCCGCGTGCGAGGGCGAGCTCGACGTAGGCGCCAAGGGGAACATCGTCCGCGCCTGCGTGGTCGAGCAAGGCACGGAGGTGGCCGAGCGTCAGCTCCCCATGGTCGAGCAGGGTGCAGAGGATGAACCGGTACAGGTCCGGGTGAAACGCTCGCCCTGGACCTTCGTGGACGGGGGGCGTGGGCGCGACGTGGGGGACCTGGGCGAGCGGCAGGGTGAGCTGGCCGTGGTCCTCGGAGGGCGGCCCGCCCGGCTCGAACGCCGGGGTGAGCAGGCTGCGGATCGCGCTGGCGCGTCGCTCGACGGTCGTGGACGCGAGCCCGGGATCGGCGCGACGCACAGCGTGGGCGATCGTGCCGGTGTCGGGGACGTGGGGTCCGCACCGCGCGAGGAGGTCGGACAGGAACGGCTGGTTGCGCACGACGCGCGCGTACACCTCGTGGCGCTGCTCCCCCGCGTACACGTAGGCGAGCCCCTCCGATGACAGCACGGGCTCGGGCCGGGGAGACAGCAGGCCCAGCCAGCGCGCCGCGTGCAGGTAGTAGCGGAGGGTGCGGGGATCGACGCCCAGGGCCTCTTCCAGGCCGCGCGTCGAGCGGATCCCCCGGGCCACCATCTCCAGGAGGTGGGTGAGCAGATGGGGACTGCTCGCGCTCGGCACGATGTCGAGCGGAGTGCGGGCTGCCGTGGTCGAGACGTCGGTCACCGTTTCCCCATGAGGACGGGATGATACAGTCCCGGCGGCGTCGCGTCCCGCGCGCCGTGGAGGGAGCCGGCATGGATCTCCTGGAGCGCAAGGCCCTGGTGCACCGCAGCCGCGCGGAAGGGGGGGTCTCCGAGTCCGCCTACGCCGTCGAGGATGCGCCGCGGGAGCGCGCCGTGCGCCGGCTCCGAGCCGGTCTGTTGGAGCACCGCCCCGTCTTGCTTCAGCATGTGCGGTGGCCGGCCCTCACCTGGATCATCGAGGCGCTCGCAGCCGACCTCGCCATCGAGGCCAACCCGCTCGTCCTCCGGCACGCCCACCTCGGCGGCCTGGTCGACGGCGCGGACGGCTGGCGGCTGGTGCCTGGCATGATCGCCGACACACTCGGCGTCGATGTCGAGGAAGATCAGGCGATGTCCGCGGTGTCCCGCGAAGGGTTCCGGGGGCGGATCAACCAGGTCCTCCGGCACGCGGCCCGCATCAGCGACGTGCGGCGCGTGGTGTTCCTCAGCGGCGCCGACGCCCTCGGCGTCGAGGTCGTGCAGGACCTGTGTCTCGCCTGGCGCGACGCCTCCAACCGGTACCGGGGCGTGCCCCTGCTGGTCCTGGCCCGACGGGTCGGCGGCGCGAGCCTCCAGTTCGATGGCGCGCTGCGGCTGCAGCTCCCCGATCCCTCTCGCAGCGAGGCGGTGCGGATGCTCGCCGAGCTCCTGGGCGGACAGGACCGCGCCCGGCTCGAGCAGGTGGTCGACGCGGTCGGCACCGTGCCCGGCTTCCTGCTCCGGGTGGCGCGTGCGGGGGCCCCCACCAGCCCGCGTGGGGTGGCGGAGGCCCTGGGATCGATGTGGCGCGAGCTGATCCACGCCGCGGAGATCGTGCGCGGTCAGGAGATCCTCGCAGACCGGCTCGATGCGCTGTGCCGGTCGCCCCAGCCCGCAGAGCCCCTGCTCGATCGCCCGCTGCGCCGCGCGGGCCTGGTGGCGCTCGACGATCGCCGCGGCGCCTCGCTCGCCCGCTTGCGGTCCCCGCTGGTCGCGCTCGCGTGTGGCGCGGAGTCGGCCGCCGAGACGTCGATGCCGGTCGCGGCGATCCAGATGGCCTCGGCCCGCATCAAGGTCTGAGGTCGCCAGACCCGGCGTGAGCGCGGCACGGCTCCGGTGTGCGTCCCCTGCGTGCGTCGCTTCCATGGGGACACGCTGGAGACGGGCGTCAGGCCTCTTCGGGGACGTCGAACTCGAAGTCGATCTCGTCGCCCAGGCGCTCCTCCAGCCAGGACTTGAGGCGCTTCTTCAGCCGGGCCTCGAGCTGACGGACGCGCTCCTTGGACACGCCGAACTCCTCGCCGAGGTCGGACAGGCTGCGGGGGTCTTGAGAGACCATCCGGTCGGTCCAGATGATCTGGTCGCGGTCGTCGTCGAGGGTCTCGGCGAAGGCGTCGAGGTGCTGCTTGACCATCCCGCCGAGCTCGCCGCGTGCGGCCTCGTCCTCGGGATCGTGGGCATGGGTCTCGGGGACGACCTCGGCGAGCGTGCGCCCGCCCTCCTCGTCGCCAGCCGGTGCGTGCAGGGACAGCGCCGGCGCGCGCAGGTGCTGGTCGACCGCGCGGATCTCCTTGGGTGCCACCCCCAGCCGCTCCGCGAGGACGGACTCGGTGGGGTCGATCCCCTCGGCGATCAGCGCGTCCCGCTCCTTCTTGAGCTGGAAGAACAGCTTGCGCCCGGCCCGGGTGGACCCGAGCTTGACCAGGCGGAAGTTGTCCAGCAAGAACCGGAGGATCATGGCCCGGATCCAGTACTGGGCGTACGAGCTGAACCGGATCTCCCGGTACGGGTCGAACCGCGACAGCGCCTCCACGAGCCCGACGTTGCCCTCCTGGATCAGGTCGAGGACGTTGGCCCACTGACGGTGGTACTGGAACGCGATCTTGATCACGAGCCGCAGGTTGGCGGTGATCAGCTTCTCGGCCGCGTCCTTGTCGCCGTACTCGTGGTAGCGGACCGCGACCTCGCGCTCCTCCTCGGCGTCCATCAACGGGTAGCGCCGCACCTCGGCCAGGTAGGCCTGGAGCAGGTCGTCGCGGCTCTTGGTGGAGACCTTGGACGATCGGGGCGCGAGGCTGGTGTTGTCGTCGTCGGACATCAGACGCTCCGGGCGCTGGACTCGCGCGCGCGCCGCAGCAGCTCGACCAGCTCGGGGACGAGGGCGGGCTCGGCGGCGAGGAAGGGTTCGGCGGGGCGGTGGACGGCGTCGAACGGGCGCCCGGCGAGGTCGACGACCGCGCGGCCGGCCTCCCGCACCATCAGGATGCCCAGCCCGACGTCCCACATGGACCACATCGGGATGAAGGCCGCCGACGTGCCGCCGTGGGCGACGAGGCTGAGGTGGGCGGCGGTCGATCCGAGGGCGCGGATCTTGCCGGGCCAGGCGATCGGAAACGCCCGGTGGGCCCGTGAGGGGACGCACAGCGTGCGCAGCCGGGGCGCCCAGGTGGTGGGCTCGGCGTGGATCCGGGTGCCGTTGTGCCACGCGCCCCCGCCGTCGACCGCGAAGTAGGCGTCGCCCAGCCGGGGCATCCAGAAGGCGCCGCACTCGAACCGGTCGTCGACCACGCGGGCCACGGTGGGACCCCAGTGCGCCAAGCCCTCGGCGTAGGCGCTCGTGCCGTCGATGGGGTCGACGTACCAAGCCGGGGCGCCGGGCTCCGGATCGTGGGTGTGCAGGTCCTCCTCGCTGAAGACCGCCTCGCCGGGAAAGGCGTCGGTGAGGCCTTGGACGAGCACGTCGTGGGCGGCGAGGTCGCCGTCGGTCACCTGGGAGCCATCGGCCTTGGTGCGCGTGGTGCCGGCCCGAAACCGCGCCATCGCCACCTGCCCCGCACGGGCGAGCAAGGGGGCCAACGCCGCCGCGCGGGCGTCGTCGGGGTGGAGGCTCGGGATGGTGGAGGGGGCGGACACGGACGCGGCGTATCGCATCGCCACGCCCCGTGCCGGGTGGATCCGGCCTGCGTCCCTGTCGTGTGGCAGCCCCCTGGATCGGGGGGACGCCGGAGGGCGGATCGGGCGTTCCAGACGGGCTCCTGACGGGTGCTGTCGACAAAGCGCGCAACGGAGGGGTTGCCGACCCGCGGGGCTCGCCATAAAGCGCGGGGCGCGTTCGTCGGCGGCTGCCGGCGGGTGCTCATGGTGGGTGTAGCTCAGCTGGTTAGAGCGCTGGATTGTGGTTCCAGAGGTCGTGGGTTCGAACCCCATCATCCACCCTTCAACGATCCTTCCGACACGTCAGCTTCCGACAATCAGGGCCTATAGCTCAATTGGCAGAGCACCGGACTCTTAATCCGTAGGTTCCAGGTTCGATTCCTGGTGGGCCCACCACTTCCCCCGACCCCCCGGCCGTCCCCGACGTCCCCTCCAACCAGCGCTCCTTCGAGCCCGCCCTCGATCGGCCCCGGGATGTCGGGGTCGCGGCGGTTCCCGGGCCACGACGCGATCGGCTCCACGGGCACTGCGAGAATGGCGGAATCGGTAGACGCGCCGGGTTTAGGTCCCGGTGGGATTTCCCGTGGGGGTTCGAGTCCCCCTTCTCGCACCACCTGCACCACCCCATGACGGCCCCCGAGGGTCTGCCGGTTGCCGGCGGGCGGGGGGCGACGGAAAGCCGATGAACATCGAGGTCGTCTCCGAGAACGCGTACGCGCGCAAGGTCCAGATCACCGTCCCGGCGGCCGACGTCGGCGTCGAGCTCGACAAGGCCTACAAGACCTACGAGCGCCGCGCGCGCCTGCCCGGCTTCCGCAAGGGCCGCGTGCCGCGCCGTGTGCTCGAGGCCCGGTTCGGTCCCGGCATCGCCGCCGAGGTCGCCGAGCAGCTCGTCCAGCGTGGCTGGATGGAGGCCCTGCGCCAGCACGAGATCGAGCCCGTCGGCCGTCCCGCGCTCGTCGAGCAGGGCGAGGTCGTGGCCAACACGGACTTCGCGTTCACCATCGGGGTCGAGGTCAAGCCCGAGGTCACGGTCGGCACCTTCGAGGGGCTCACCGTCGAGTGGCCCGAGTTCGAGCTGGGCGACGATCTGGTCCAGCTCAGCATCGACCAGCGCGTCCGCGGCATGGCCCGCCTGGCGCCGGTCGAGGATCGCGCCGTCGAGTCCGGCGACACCGTCCAGGTCGCGCTCAAGGTCACCGACGGCGACGAGGTCGTGGTCGACGAGCCCGGCACCCTGATCCGTACCGGCGGCGAGGCCTGGCTCAAGGGCGTCGAGGCCCTGCTGCTCGGTGTGGCCAAGGACGGCGCGTTCGAGGGCGAGGTCACGTTCGCGGACGACGCCCGCAACACCGACGTCGCGGGCAAGACCCTTCAGGCCTCCGGCACGGTCCTGTCCATCCAGACCATGACCGTCCCCGAGCTGTCCGACAGCATCGCCAAGGAGCTCGGCCACGACTCGGTCGACGCGTTCAAGGCCGCTGTCCGCGCCGAGCTGGAGGAGGGCCGCGAGGAGCAGTCCCGCAACCAGGCCCGCGCCAACCTGCTCCAGGCCCTGATCGACGCCAACCCGATCGACGTGCCCAACGGCATGGTCGAGCAGAACCTCGACCTGCTCAAGCAGGAGCTGCGCTACCAGGCCGCCATGCGCGGCCAGGACCCCAAGTCCCTGCAGTTCCGCGACGAGCAGCTCGCCGACCTGCGCCAGCGCGCGGTGTTCGCCGCCCGGGGTGCGCTGCTGCTCGAGGCCCTGTGGGTCCAGCAGGGGCTCGAGATCACGGACGAGGAGTTCGACGCCCGCATCGCGGAGATGGCCGCCGAGCGCGACCAGAGCCCCGAGGTGATCAAGGGCTTCCTCGCGCGCGACAACGGCACCGAGGAGTTCAAGCAGCGCCTGCTCGAGGAGAAGACCCTCGACTGGCTGCTCAGCGTCTCCACCGTCACCAAGGTCAGCCCGCAGGAGCAGGCGGCGGCTGCGGCGGCTGCGGCCCCGGCGGTCGAGGCGGCGCCCGAGGCCCCGGCGGCGGAGGCCGAGGCCCCTGCACCCGCCACCGAGGGGGCGGACCTGTCCATCCTCGACGGCGCGATCAAGGACCTCAAGGCTGCCCTGGAGACCGGCGCCCACGACGCCCACCTCGACGCGCTGATCGCCGCCGAGACCGAGGGCCGCGCCCGCAAGGGCGCCCTCACCGCGCTCAACGCCCGCAAGTGACCGAGGGGGCCGGCACCCGGCCCCGGTCTGCCGAACGCC